>NZ_JALBGZ010000635.1:0-3654 GCF_023006515.1 Bradyrhizobium sp. PRIMUS42 | reverse complement strand
ACTTCGTTTTACAGTATTCGCATGTAATAAATAGATTAACAAATCGTTAAAGCCGAAGATTACGGAACATCGGCTGAATATCCGATAGCGGTAACAAGATATTTCATGACGTCCCGGCGCGGATCGTGGTGCTGGATCGTCTGCCGCTGACGCCGAACGGCAAGATCGACCGCAAGGCGCTGCCGGCTCCGGATCAGCTTGCGACGTCAATCGAGCATGTCGCGCCGCGCACGCCGGCCGAGGCGGCGCTGGCTGCGATCTGGGCCGATCTGCTGCGCCAGCCCAACATCGGCGTCACCGACAATTTCTTCGAGCTCGGTGGTGATTCGATCATCTCGCTGCAAATGGTGAGCCGCGCGCGGCGCGAAGGCGTGCTCATCGAGCCACGCGACGTTTTCCGGTATCAGACCATCGAGGCCCTGGCAGCGTCGTCCCGCGATGTCGGTCCTGGCAAGGACGACCCGGTATCAGAACGTGGCTCGCTCTCGGGTCTGTCCGCCGAGCAGCTCGAGCGGCTCGGTCTGGACTTAAGCCGCATCGAGGACGTCTATCCGTTGTCGCCGATGCAGCAGGGCATGCTGTTTCACAGCCTGCGCGATGCTGGCAGCGGCGTCTATGTCAACCAGGTCAGCGTCGAGATCCGTGGCCTCGATCCGCAACGTCTCGGCACGGCATGGCGCGAGGTGAGCGCACGTCATCAGATGCTGCGGACCGGTTTCCTGTGGCGTGAGCTCTCCGGCTCTCCGCTGCAAGCGGTCTATCGCGACGCCATCGTGCCGTTCGAGCAAGAGGATTGGCGCGGGCAGGCGATCGGTGACGAACGGATTGCCGCTGCCCTTGCTGATGAACGCGCCGCCGAGTTCGATCTCCAAACGCCGCCGCTACAGCGGGTGCGGCTGCTGCGGCTCCAGGACGACCTGTATCGGCTGATCTGGACCTATCATCATATCCTGATGGACGGCTGGAGCTCAGCCAGATTTATCGGAGAAGTGCTGGAGTGCTATTATGGCGGCACGCCTGCTGCGAACGCGACGCGCTACCGCGACTACATCGCCTGGCTGCTGGCGCAGGATGCCAGGGCTGCCGAAGCCTTCTGGCGCGAGCAGCTCAAGGGCTTCGACCAGCCGACGCAGCTCGCCGATGCCTTCGGCGGGCGCCGCCATCATGCATCCGGCCACGAACGCTGTTACACGCGTCTCGGAGAGACCGCGACCGCGGAGCTGAAGGCGTTCGCGCGCCGCGAGCGGATCACGTTGAACACCATCGTTCAGGGTGTGTGGGCGCTGCTGCTACAGCGTTATACGGGCCAGAATACCGTGACGTTCGGCGTGACAGTGGCCGGTCGTCCGGCCAGCCTCGACGGATCCCAGCAGATGCTCGGGCTCTTCATCAATACGCTGCCCGTGATCGAAACGCTGCCGCCCGCCAGCACCATCGGAGAATGGCTGCGGGCGCTGCAGGATCGCAATTCGGCGATCCGGGATTACGAGCACACGCCGCTCTATGACATCCAGGGCTGGGCCGGTCGCGCCGGTCAAACGATGTTCGACAGCATCATCGTCTTCGAGAACTATCCGATCGAACGCAGCATGCATCGCGGCGGGGGCGCTTTGCAGTTCAGCGGTCTGAAGAATGTCGACGTGACGAACTATCCGATGGACCTGTCGGTACTCGTCGAAGACACGCTTCAGGTCGAATACACCTATATGCCGAACCATTTCACCGCGGCGCAGGCGGCGCAGATCAAGACGCAGTTCGAGCATTTGCTGGCAGCGCTGACGCGGGACGCCACGGCTCTGCTTGGCGCCATCGATCCCGTCACGGAGGTCGACGCCGCTCTTGCAGACAGTTGCAATCGTAACGCCACGTCGAGCCCTCCGCTGCCGCCGGTGCACGAGGCGATCAGCGGCCATGCGCAGAGTCATCCGGAGCGAACGGCGCTGACCATCGGCAGCACAGTGCTCTCGTTCGGAGAGCTTGAGTGCAGGGCCAATCGTCTGGCCCATCACCTGATCGCGCGCGGACTCAAATCCGAGCAGCGCGTCGGCGTAGTGGTCGAGCGAACCGAAATCACGATGATCGCACTGCTCGCGGTCCTCAAGGCAGGCGGGGCTTACGTTCCACTCGATCCCGAACTGCCGCCGGAACGGCGTGCGTTCGTCATGCGCGATGCCGCAATCGCGTTCTTGTTGACCGGACGGCTCGGGATCGAGGGCAGACCGGATGGTGTCGAAAGAATCTCGCTGTCCGCGTTCGATTTCGACGCTGGTCCCGACCATCCGCCGCAACCTGAACTGCATCCTGAAAACCTTGCCTATCTGATCTACACCTCGGGCTCCACAGGGACGCCCAAGGGCGTCGCCGTCACCCATGGGCCGCTGGCGATGCACTGTCACGTCACGGGAAGCCTCTACGAGATCGACCAAAGCTCTTGCGAGCTGCATTTTCTGTCGCTGGCCTTCGACGGTGCCCACGAGCGCTGGCTCACGGTTCTGTCACATGGCGCACGGTTGCTGATGCGCGACGCCGAATTGTGGACGCCGGAGCAAACGGTCGAGAACCTGCACGCCCATCGCGTCAGCCATATCGGATTGCCGCCGGCCTTCCTCCAGCAGGTCGCAGAGTGCGTCGAGCAGAACGGCAACCCGCCGCCGGTCAAGCTCTACTCGTTCGGCGGCGAGGCGATGCCGAAGGCAGGCTTCGACAAGGTCAGGCGCGTTCTCAAGCCGCGCATCCTGATCAATGGTTATGGCCCGACCGAAACCGTCGTCACGCCGCTGGTCTGGAAGGTCGATGGCGCCTCCGAATGCGACACGCCCTATGCGCCGATCGGCACGCCGGTCGGCGACCGCCGCGCCTATATTCTCGATGGCGGGCTCGACATCATTCCTGCCGGTGTTGCCGGCGAGCTCTATCTCGGCGGCTTCGGGTTGGCGCGCGGTTATCATGGCAAGGCCGGCATGACCGCGGAGCGGTTCGTGCCTGACCCGTTCTCGGCGGTGCCGGGCGCCCGGCTGTACCGCACCGGTGATCTGGCGCGATGGCGCGAAGACGGCACCGTCGAATATCTCGGCCGCAGCGACGACCAGGTCAAGGTCAACGGCTTCCGCATCGAGCTCGGAGAGATCCAGACCTCGCTGCTCCGTCACGAGGCGATCGCGCAGGCGGCGGTGGTGGCAGTGCCGGGCACAGCCGGCAATCAGCTCATCGCCTATGTCGCGCCGAAGGCGGCCGGCGACGCCGCGCCCGGTGTGGCCGAAGCGCTGGTCGAGCGCCTGACCGGTTTCCTGAAGCAGATCCTGCCGGCCTATATGGTGCCGGCGCGGATCATGATGCTGGAGCGGTTGCCGACATTGTCGAGCGGCAAGATCGACCGGCGCGCGTTGCCGTCTCCCGACGCGCCGGTGCGGAGCTTCGTCGCGCCGCAAGGCCCGACAGAGACCGCGATGGCCCGCTTGTGGTCCGAGATTCTGAAAGTGCCGCAGGTCGGCGTCACCGACAATTTCTTCGAGCTTGGCGGCAATTCGATTCTGTGCCTCAAGGTCGTGGCGCGGCTCCGTCAGGACAAGGCGTTCGGGATCGAGATCAAGCTGCGCGATCTGCTGCAGAAGCCTACGATCCGCGCGCTGCTCGCCGGCGACGCCACCGCGGCGT
>NZ_JALBGZ010000634.1:0-3661 GCF_023006515.1 Bradyrhizobium sp. PRIMUS42 | reverse complement strand
AGCAGCGCGATCTGCAGGCCGGCGCCCTGAGCGTGCGGCATCGTTGCCAGGATCAGCCCGCCGATCACCAGCGGCACCGAGCCGAGAACGCCGCGAGCCGCGCGGGTGTTGTAGCCGCGCGCCATCATCACCTGCGAGATCCACCCCGTGAGGATGACGATGGTGGCGCCGAACACCCAGGGCAGGATGGAGATGAAGCCGGCCTGGCTCTGCGAGAATCCAAGCCCCTTGACGATGAAGGGCGTGAACCAGGTCAAACCAAGTGACAGCGCCCAATAGGCGCCGAAGGTCGCCGCGACGCAGCCGATGAAGGTGCGCGAGGTGAGCAACTGCAAGTAAGGGATCTTCTGCTCGGTCGCGGCGAGGACCTGCGTGTCCTCCAGCGGCCCTTCCTTGCCGAGCGCAAGCCAGGCACAAACCCAGATCAGGCCGACGACGCCGAGCGCGCCGAACGCATAGTGCCAGGAATGATTGACGATGATCCAGTTAAGCGCCGGCACCGCGAGGATGACACCGAAAGCCGAGCCCTGCGACAGGATCGCGGTGGGCAGCGTGCGCTTCTCATCGGGGAACCATTTGTAGATGGCGTGCGCGGCGACTGAGAAAGCCGGGCCTTCGCCGGCGCCCAGCACGATGCGACAGATCAGGAGCGTGGTGAAGGACACGGTGCCGACCATCGGAAACTGCGCCAGCGCCCAGACCACCGCAAGCGCCAGCAGCACCCAGCGCGTCGGCACCCTGTTGACGATGAAGCCGACCACGATGGCGGCGATCGAGAACAGGAAGAAGAACGAGGAACCGAGCAGGCCGAACTGCTCCGGGGTGAGCTGCAGATCGGTCATGATCGGCACGCCGGCGAGACCCACGACGATCTTGTCGGCGAAGTTCACGAGCATGAAGAGGAAGAGGAGAAAGGTGATGGTCCAGGCGCCCTTTGGCGTCGCGCTTGACACCCCCGCCGACTTGGCCGCCGCCTCTGGCGTTCCCTGAGCGCTCATGAATCTCCCCGTCCTTGTCTTTCGGTCTTTTGGCACTTTTCTGATTTGGCCGTCTTGGAAGCTAACAACGGCTTCAAGACCAACGCAACCAGCATTTCCCCGGCAGGTGTGCTACGCAGCAATTCCGCTAATTCCGTCCGGCGTCGTTCATCGTGCTGAGCATCCGAAACCTTTCCAAGACCTTCTCCTCGGCCGGCGAACCGGTCCATGTGCTGCGCGGCGTCGATCTCGACCTCAGGGACGGCGAACGCATCGCGTTGACCGGCGAATCCGGCAGCGGCAAGAGCACGCTGCTGCATCTGATCGCAGGGCTCGATGCCGCCGATAGCGGCACGATCCGGCTGGCGGATATCGAGATCACAGAACTCTCCGATGCGGGGCGCGCCAGGCTGCGGCGCGACCGGATCGGCCTGGTTTTTCAGCAATTCAACCTGATCCCGAGCCTGTCGGTCGCGGACAATCTGGCCTTTCAGGCGCGGATCGCCGACCGTCACGATGTGGCCTCATAGCCATCCACGTCCTGCAGCAGTCGCCGCCCGCCGACCGGCAGATCGTAATGCACCTTCGGCGGGTGCAGGTGCAGACGGTCATAGTCGATCACGTTGATGTCGGCCTTATAGCGCGGAGCAATAAGCCCGCGATCGGTGAGGCCGACCGAGAGTGCGGTCTTGCGTGACTGCGCAGCGACCACGAACGGGATCGTGAGCTTCTCGCCGCGCTTGCGGTCACGCGTCCAGTGCGTCAGCAGATAGGTCGGGAAGCTCGCATCGCAGATGATGCCGCAATGCGCGCCGCCGTCGGACAGACCCGGCACCGATTGCGGGTCGATCAGCATCTCGCGCGTCGCATCGAGATTGCCGTCGGAATAATTGAGGAAGGGCACATAGAGCATGCCGCGGCCCTCGTCCGACAGCATCGCGTCATAGGCGAGCTCTTCCGGCCGACGGCCCTGCTTGCGCGCCTGCGGGCCCAGCGCGTTCTCCGGCGGCTGCTCGTAGTCGGGGGGATCGCCGAGCAAAAACATCTTGTCGTAGTTCGGACGGAAGAACAGCGGATCGTCGGTCGCGGTCGCCGTCTCGCTCAGGATGGCTTTGCGCACCCCCGGCTGATGCAGTCGTGCCAGCCTCTCCCCAAGCGGCAGATGGGCGATTGCCTTGTAGCTCGGATGGGTCTGGAACGGATTGCGCGAGAGCTCGAGCCCGAGCAGCAGGCCGACCGGGCGGGCCGCGATCTGCGCGGTGATGGAGAGGCCGCGCTTCGCCGCCGCGTTGATCTCGTCCAGCGTCTGGCGCCAGCGGTTTGGTGCCCTGTCGTTCTGGGTGATCGAGAACGAGATCGGGCATTTCGTCGTGTCGGCGACCCGCAGCATCATCGGCAAATCTTCGTGGATGGTGGAGAGATCCAGCACGAATTGCAGCACGCTGCGGCCCTCAGCGTGCATCGCGCCGGCGATCGCAGTGAGCTCGTCCTCGCCCGCCTTCAGCGTCGGCGTGAAATCGCCGGTCGAGGTGCGGTGATTGAGCGTGCGCGAGGTCGAGAAGCCGAGCGCGCCGGAACGCACAGCTTCGCCCGCGAGCTTCGCCATCGCCGCATTGTCTTCTGCGGTCGAGGGATCGCGCCGCGCGCCGCGCTCGCCCATGACGTAAACGCGCAGCGCTGCATGCGGCAGCTGCGCGCCGACATCGATGTCGAAGTCGCGCTTGGCCAGCCAGTCCATGTAGTCCGGAAAGCTCTCCCACGCCCAGGGGATGCCGGCGCTCAGCACCGGCTCGGGAATATCCTCGACACCTTCCATCAGCTGGATCAGGCGGATGTGGTCATCAGGCTTGCACGGCGCGAAGCCGACGCCGCAATTGCCCATGATCGCCGTGGTGACGCCGTTTTGCGAGGACGGCGTGATGTCCTGGCTCCAGGTGACCTGGCCGTCGTAATGGGTGTGCACGTCGACGAAGCCCGGCGTGACGAGCTTGCCGCGCGCGTCGATCTCTTCGCGGCCCTTTGCGGCGACCTTGCCGACCTCGGTGATTGTCCCGCCGTTGATGGCGACATCAGCCTCAAACAGCTCGCCGCCGCTTCCGTCCGCGACGGTACCGCCGCGGATGATCAGATCAGGGGTGCTCATTGGTGCTTCTTCCCGGTTTGTTGTTGCTTGTTTTGCACGTCTCGCTCAGCTGTCGTCCCGGACAAGCGAAGCGCCGATCCGAGACCTCCGCGCGAGCGCTTGCGCTCGTCGCGATAACCACATGGACTTGTTTGGCGAAGACCCGGAGTGACCAGCTTCGCGCTACGACTCCTCCCTGAGGTTATGGGTCCCTGCGCCCCGTGCGCAATTGCGCGCTAGGCAGGGACGACAGTTGAATTCGTGGCGAGACCAACCGCTCAATTTGCAGAAGCTTCCCGCTTCCGTTCCGTGAACGGCGACAGCACCACCGTTGCCAGCATGAACACCACGGACGCGCCGAACACCCAATGCGGCGCGTTTTGGTCCATGATCCAGCCGAACAGCAGTGGTGAGACGATGCCGCCGAGATTGAAGCCGGTTGAGACGATGCCGAAGGCGCGGCCTGCTGCGCCCGCGGGCGCAGCGTTGCGCACCAGCATGTCGCGCGAGGGTGCAATCACGCCGGAGAGGAAGCCTGCGAGCGTCATCGCGGCCGTCAGCG
>NZ_JALBGZ010000633.1:0-3662 GCF_023006515.1 Bradyrhizobium sp. PRIMUS42 | reverse complement strand
TTCTCGCCGAAGGCGGTGATGACCTCCGCATGCTGCCCTTGTCGATGCGGAAGGTGAACTTGGAGCGCCTTCTGCGCGGGCGCGACGGGGGCTTCAAACATGGCCTGGCCTTGATCACGGGTCATTGTCGCGCGGCAGGTCCCGGCGCGAGGGCACCCCCGTGTCTACGGCATTCGAATTTCAGTTTCGGTAGCAGGACATGAGGTGTTTGCAGGCCGGCATTAGCCTGCGGTTTACCATCGAGCTGCGGTCAGCGCGGGGCGAGCAGCCGGTCGTACTGGGCCTTCACGGTGGCGTAGCATTCGCACGCCGTCTGGCGCAGGCCGTCGAGGTTGACGATCTGGATGTGCCCGCGGCTGTAATGGATGAAATCGGCCTGCTGCAATGTATTGGCGACCAGCGACACGCTGTTGCGCCGCGCCCCGATCATCTGTGCCATGGCCTCCTGGGTCAGCAGCAGCCGGTAGTCACCCGAGAGGTCATGAGTGTGCAACAGGCAGCGTGACAGCCGTGCCTCCACCGGATGGGCGGCGTTGCAGCCCGCGGTCTGCTGGACCTGAGCGTAAACCGCCAGTCCGTGGCGCGTCAGCAACGTGCGCAGAGTGCTGCTTTGGTCGGCGGCGATCCGCAGCCGGTCGAGATCCATGATCGACGCAAGGCCCGGCACCAGCACGACGGCGGTGTTCAACGCGCACGCATCGCCCATGGTCGAGAGCGTCCCGAGCAAGCTGTCGCGGCCGATCATGGCGACCTGCACATGCTCGCCCTTGGCGAGTTTAACCACCAGCGAGATGACGCCGCGGTGAGGAAAATAAGCGCGCTTGAGCGTCTCGCCGGTCTCGACCAGGACGTAGTCATGGGGCAGGTCAACTGTTCGCAGGTGCGGGCGGATCAATTCATAATCGTCCGCCGGCAGTGCGGACAGGAAACCGTTGGATGGGCGCACCATCGTTTCCAAAGCGGCCTCCCCTCTCCTGCACCAGCGGGTCGCGGCAGGTGAAACCCCTTCCTGGGCGAGCAAGTTCCATCATCTTCCCGTCGGGATATATTGGCAATTGGGACAAGATGTCCGCCGGTGGCACATCGGGCGATCGTCCCTGCGGCATCTGTGCACGTCGGCGTGCAGTCGGGCGCGTGGAGTTTCTCGTCACCGCGAGGGTCCCATCAGGCGCATGTGGTGGGCCTTCACCGCCGAATGGCAGCCGCAGGAGGTCGCTTCCAGCGCCCGCAAGTCGAGGATTTCGATCTGGCCGCGTGCGTAGTGAATGATGCCGGCACGCTGAAGCGCATGTGCGACGAGCGAAATAGCGTTGCGCCGTACGCCCATCATCTGCGCCAGCGCTTCCTGCGTCAGCGGGAGAATCCCGCTGTCGGACAGGTCGCGGGCACGCAACAACCAGCGCGCCAGCCGCGCCTCGACGGGATGCAGCGTATTGCAGAGCAGGGACTGCTGAGCATGTGCGAGCAGGGCCTGCTCATGGCGGACCATCAGGCTGCGAAACGGCGCGCTTGCGGCTGCGACTGCCCGGAAAGCCGCGATTTCAAGCACACAAGCCCTGCCGGGAAACAGCACGACAGCGTCTGCCGGCATGATGCCATCGGCCAGCGCTGCGCCGCCGCCCACGACGCTGTCACGGCCCAGCATCGCCACCTCGATCATCTGTCCGTCGGACAGGCCGACCGTGATCGAAACGGAGCCGCTGTGTGGAAAGTAGACATATTTCAGCGCGGTGCCCGCCTCGCCCAAGACAGTTCCCCTGACCATTTCCACTGTCGCGAGATGAGGGCTCAGCAGATCGAAACCTGCCGCATCGAGCATTTGCAGCAACTGATTGGGCGGGTGGCCGCTCGCGGTCATGCAGGTCAATCTGGCGCGTTCGATATTCCGATTGGTGTCGCGCCCGTTCGTCATCCAGTTGCGTGGTGGGGAAATATATTGTAATGGTTGTGGTGATGTCCATATGCCCATTAGAGGGCAGACAGCCTGGGGCATTTGCGGCGGAAATAAGGGTGACGCGCTGATTCGCTTTGCGAGCCTGCGCGTCCGTCCTGCAAGGAGCGCAGGAAAAAGCGGCAAGGGGGCTTTCATGAGCCGGAAGCATTTGCATCCGGGCTGCGATCGGGCGCCGGTCGACCCGCGCATCCTCCTACATCGGACGAGTGCCTACGGACATCCGACGCCGCTACCGATCATGGCGCCACCCATCGTCTTCGTTTTCCCGGCGCCGCCAACGACATTAGCAACCATCCATTTCTCGATCGAAACCGGAGGAGACAGGCGTGCGCCACGGCTCCATGATTGAATTGCCGAAACGGGACGCTCAAATGGGACGAGACGGCCTGCGCCATATTCTCGTTGTCGACGACGACCCGATGGTGTGCATGGCCATCGAGATCTATCTCCAGCGCAACAATTTTCGGGTCACGATCGCCGAGGGAGGTGAAGCCGGACTGCGGGCCCTCGAACACGAACAGTTCGATCTGATGATCATCGACATTTTCATGCCGCATATGCGCGGGTTCGAGTCGATCCGGATCTTCCACGAGCGGGCGCCTGTCATTCCGCTGATCGCGATGTCGGGCTACGCTTTCGCCAATCTGAATTCGCCCGCACCCGATTTCCTCCGGATGGCGCTGGAGCTCGGGGCCGCACGCTGCCTGCGCAAGCCGTTCACGCCGCACGCGCTGCTCGCCGCCATCAATGATTGCCTGGCGGAGCACCGCGACATTGCGTCGGCCGCGCGACTGGGTTAGCGCCGCGCGCGCCGCAGCGGTCACGGGGTAACGGTTCGTTTACCGAAAGCGCGAACTTTGCCGGTCTCGGCGAGCGCGAAATGACGGCGGCGAGGGCGCCCTCGATCGCGGACCGCTTCGTTCAATCCCGCGCAGGCCGTGCCTATCGTCCTTCACGAGCAGGACTTTCTCGTGCGCCCCGCCGCGCCGCTATCGGCGCGTTTACCTCACGCGTCTCGCCGCCGCGGCGCCATGACGGTTTTGCGGAAAAGCGCCCTCGCGTGCAGCCGAAGGGCAAACTTCTCTTCAATATCCGTATTAGCACGGAGGATGAAATTAACGGGACCGTGAAAGGGGATGTCTAACCATCGAAAGAGGGCTTCCGTCGCTTCCAAGCGCGGCCCAGGCGTCGAAGTCCAGCTCAGTAAGGCGTAGCTCATGGATGATCTGTTGCGGGAGTTTCTGACGGAGACCAGCGAGAGCCTGGACACCGTGGACAATCAGCTGGTGAAGTTCGAGCAGGAGCCGAACAACGCCAAGATCCTGGATAACATCTTCCGCCTGGTCCACACCATCAAGGGTACTTGCGGCTTCCTCGGCCTGCCGCGGCTGGAAGCGCTGGCGCATGCCGGCGAGACGCTGATGGGCAAATTCCGCGACGGCATGCCGGTGACGGGGCAGGCGGTGACGGTGATCCTGTCCTCGATCGACCGCATCAAGGAAATCCTCGCAGGTCTCGAAGCGACCGAAGCCGAGCCGGAGGGTACCGACCGCGATCTCATCGACAAGCTGGAAGCGATGGTCGAGCAGGGCATGGTCGCCATGGCGGCCGGTAGCGCTGCTCCCGTCGCTGACGCCCCGCCGCTGGTGCCGGAAGCACCTGTAGCTGCCGCGCCTGCGCCGGCAAAAGACATGACCACGGGCTCGCT
>NZ_JALBGZ010000632.1:0-3670 GCF_023006515.1 Bradyrhizobium sp. PRIMUS42 | reverse complement strand
GCGCAATATCGCCAGGGTCCTGGAGTCTGTTGGTTTTCGCGTACGACGCGGCGCAAACTGGCGAAATCCACTCCCGCGCAAGCTCCTTGATGATCACGTCTCGAGGCGGCGGTGAGCAGGCCGTCCTGCAACGACATCGCGCGGTCGACGCCGACGATGACGGGAATGCCGCGCCGGCCTGCTTCGGTGCACAGGGAGATCGCGAACGCCGCGCAGCGGCTCTCGACGAGGACGGCCTGACAATCGTCGAGCAGCTTGTCGGCATCGCCCAGCTTGACCGTCCAGAGAACAGGATCGCGATAAATGGTCAGCGTCCGCTCACCCGTCGCGTCGATGATGATCGCCGAGACGGGCGTGCTCACACCGGGCATGCGCACGATACGGCTGGTCTCGATGCCTTCGGCGGTCATGCGTTCGAGGATGAAGCCGCTCGACGTCTCGCCAGCATCGCCCATCGGTCCTGCGAAGGCGACGCGGCCGCCAAGTCGGGCGATCGCGATGGCGGCGTTGAGCGCGTTGCCGCCGCAAATCTCGGCGAGATGCGTTGCGTTGGCTTTACTGCCGCGTACGGGCACGGCCTCGACCCGAAAGGTCAGGTCGCGCACGGGAATGCCGATGCAGAGGATGCGCGGCGCGGCCGCAAGTAGCGCCATCGGCGGTCAGCTCTTGTCGTGCACCCAGCGGCCGAGCAGGTGATGGGCGATGGCGAAGGGATGCGGGCCGGCGAGCCCGTCCGGATGCGTCCGTGTCAGCATCAAGGCGGCCTCCTCGCGCGTGAACCAGCGCGCGTCTTCCAGCTCCATGCGATCGACGACGATGTCCTCGCTGACGGCCCGCGCGCTGCAGCCGATCATCAGCGACGACGGATAGGGCCAAGGCTGGGTCATGTAATATTGCACGTCGGTGCAGCGAATGCCGGATTCTTCCAGGATCTCGCGGCGCACCGCGTCCTCGATGGTCTCGGCAGCCTCGACGAAGCCGGCGAGGCAGGAATACATGCCCGGCGGAAACTGCTTCTGGCGGCCGAGCAGGCACTTGTCGTCGGAGGCAACGTGCATGATCACGACAGGGTCAGTTCGCGGAAAATGCTCGACCTTGCAACTCGGGCACTCGCGCTTCCAGCCGCCTTCCTTCATCGCGCTGCGCGCGCCGCAATTGGCGCAATAGCCGTGGCGCTGGTGCCAGCTCACCATCGACTTCGCCATCGCGATCGCCGAGAGCTCCTCGGGGGGAATCGCGCCTTGCATCGCCATGCCGCGCAGCTCGGTCAGTGTGTAGTCCTCGCGTCCCACCAGCTTCTCGGCGGCAGCCTGCGACAGGCCCATGCCGAACATCGCGGCGCCGTCGCGCAGGCCGAGGAAGATCGTGCCTGGATTGGCGCCGCACTTCAGCGCCTCGTCGATCGAGAGCAGCGCGCGCGTCTTGTCGCCCTCGCGCCTGACCAGGAGCGAGTCGCGGTGGACGACATAGGCGCGCGAGGTCGGCTTCTGCTCCATCGCGAACAGCTTCTCGTCGTCGCGGCGCAGATGCGCAGCGCGGTCGAGGATGTTGGTGACGAAGGCCGGCTGTCCCAGCGGAAATGCGTCGAATGCTGACATTATCGTTCTTTCAACCCAACCAGATCTTGCGGCGAAGCGCGCTGATGAAATTCTGAACCTCTGCGGCGTCATGCGCCAATGGCTGCATCACGCCCCAGACCGGCCGCGGCCAGGCGGCGTCACTGGTGCGGCGCGCAATGATGTGAACGTGAAGCTGCGGCACAAGGTTTCCGAGCGCGGCGACATTGAGCTTGTCGCATTTGGTGATCTCCTTCAGCGCGCGCGAGACGCGGGAGATCTCCGTCATCAGCTGCGCCTGCTGCACCTCGTCGAGATCGATGATCTCAACCGCGTCGGGGCGCCGCGGCACCAGCAGCAGCCAGGGATAATGCGCATCCTTGATGACCAGCACTTTCGACAGCGGCAAATCGCCGATGTCGATGGTGTCGTCTTTCAGGCGGGAATGCAGCGACCAGGCGGGTTCGGGCATAGGTGTTTCCAAGGGGGCCGATGGGGGCGGGCTTGTTTGGTCCGACCATACGATAGGGAGTTAGCAAGGGGAAGGTTCGGGCTCCGCTGCTTATGCATACGCGATCGTCGTCCCCGCGAAGGCGGGGACCCATAACCACAGGGAATAGCTATGGCGCGAGCTGGCGGCTCCGAATCCTCGCCAAACTCGACCCTGCGGTTATGGATTCCGGGCTCGCGCTGCGCGCGCCCCGGAATGACGGAAAACTATGCCTCCGCCAACACCCGCGCATTGGCGCGGATCGAGGCTTCGCTGACGCGAATGCCGAGGCCGGGCCCGTCGGGCACCACGACATGGCCGCCGCGGTTGGCGACGCGCTCTTCCAGCACATCCTCGGTCAGCACATGATGCGGCATGTAGAACTCGCACCCGAGCGAGATGCCCGGCGTCGCCGCGATCAGCTGCGTGCCGGCCGCAAGGCCAATGCCGCCCTCCCACAGCGTGCCGCCATAGCCGGGCAGGCCGGCGATGTCGGCGATCGCCATGATCGCCTGCGCCTCGAACAGGCCGCCGGCCTTCATGAGCTTGATTGAGACGGCATTGGCGGCCTCGCGGCGCACCACCTCCATCATGTCGCGGCGGTCGAAGCAGCTTTCGTCGGCCAGCACGGGCGTTTCCAGCGCCGCGGTGAGCTGCGCCATCACGTCGAGAAACTTGCGCGGTACTGGCTGCTCGATGAAGGTCGGCGCGAACTCTTCGACGTCGCGCAGGATCTTGATGGCGCCGAACGGCGCGAGCGCCTGATTGTAGTCGACGCGGAGGTCGACCTTGTCGCCGAATTCCTTGCGAATCGCTTCGAGGTGGTCGAGGTCCTCGCGATGCGGCTTCACGCCGGTCTTGACCTTGTAGATGACGTTGCCGTCCGGAACCATCTTCCGCATGCGTTCGAGATCGGCGGCGAAATCCGGGTCGGCGATCGAGAAGGAAAGGGGGATGGTGTCGCGCACGCGGCCGCCGAGGAGGTCGGCGACCGATAGCCCCGACGATTTGCCGACGATGTCGAGCAGCGCCATCTCGATCGCGACTTTCGCTTCGGCATGGCCGACCAGCACGCGGTCGAGCTCGGTCATCAGCGCGCGGATGCGGCGCACCGGTTTGCCGAGCACGATGGGGCGCAGATAGATGTCGAGCGCGGAGAAGGCCGCTTCCGGCGTTCCCGTGAACACCTCCCACGGTGCGGCCTCGCCCCAACCGATCAGGCCGTCGCTCGCGGTGAGCTCGACCAGCACGCGCTTGACCGTGCCCTTGACGTTGCCGACGCCCTGCAGACGCGCCATCTTGATCGGGCTTTCGATCAGGAACAGCCTGAGACGTTCGATCGTTGCTTCGGTCATGTCAGGCCTCCATTAACGTGCCAGACCTGGCCGGTGACGTAGGATGCTTTGGGCGATGCCAGGAAAGCGATGATCTCGGCCACTTCTTCTGGCCGCCCGCGGCGGCGCATCGGGATCAACGCCTCGGTCGCAGCGATCTGCTCGGGTGACAGCCGGCTTTCGCTCGGCTTGTCCTTGACTTTGAGGACATGCGCGACCGCGTTGACGGTCTTGCCCTCGCCAGCGAGCTCGATCGCGGTGAGGCGAACCAGCGCTTCCAGTGCGGAGCG
>NZ_JALBGZ010000631.1:0-3686 GCF_023006515.1 Bradyrhizobium sp. PRIMUS42 | reverse complement strand
GCTCGACCTCGCCTTCGTCGCCGCCGGCCGCCTCGACGGCTATTGGGAGCGCGATCTGCAATCCTGGGACATCGCCGCCGGCATGATCATGGTGCGCGAGGCAGGCGGAACGGTGAGCGACATCGCGACGCCCGGCGATCCGCTGGTCACGGGGCACGTCGTGTGCGGGAATGAGTTCGTGCACGGGGAGTTGGTGAAGATATTGCGGAAGTAGGCGTAGTCACACGACGCCTCAATCTGCAGCGGTCAGGATTCGTCGTCTTCCGATTCGTCGTCGTCGCGATATTCGCCGCCGAGGGTCAGGCCCACGATAGCCGTGGCGCCTTTCGACTTGATGACGCGGCGAAGCGGGACAGAGCTCTCGCTCCGCAAGGCCTCCATCAGCAGTTCCGAATGGGTGACGATTCAGATGTCGGCGCGGCTTGAGGCCTTGGCGATCAGCCGGGCCAATGGCGCCAGCAGCGACGGATGCAAACTGGTCTCGGGTTCGTTCAGCGCGATGAACGGCGGGAGCCGATAGCCCATGAACACCGCGAGCAGGCAGATGTATTTCAGCGTCCCATCGGATAGTTCATGAGCCCTGAACGGCCGCGGCATATCGCCTCGATGCTTTCGGACTTGATCATCGGTTCGCCGGAAAACGCCGCCGCAAGCGGGGCGGGAAATCCGATCTCAATGGAATATTTGAGACGGTCGAACTTGGCCGACAACCGCAATCGCCCATCCTCGCCGCGCTTGCGAATGCCGGACCAGCAGACCGAATTCAACCCGCCTTCGTCGGCGATCGTGCGCGTGATCCGCCCGGTCGCCGCGTCGCGCAACAGCGACAAGAACTTGTAGAGATTGGATTTTCCAACACCATTCTCGCCCACAAACACGGACAAGGGGTGGATTGGTATGGAGAGCCGGCGAATGGAGCGATAGTTCGAGATCGCAATTTCGGTCGGACGCATCACATGTTCTCAATCGGCGGGGCTATGTGTGCATTCGCGGCGCGGTGCGGAATACACATTCGCTCAATCCAGGGATGCAGTCTGGATCGACACCTCCGACAAGCAAGCGAACGGCCGTTTGACGTCGCGCGGCGTGGCATCAGTTCTGAAGCAATCAAGACCGGTCCGGCGTTCAGTGGCCGGTCCTTGCCGGCGCCGGCGGCCCATACGCTTCGCCTTCCTTCGCCGCCTTCGGCTCCCGGTCCCCCGCGAGCACGCGCTGCACCGAGACGAAGAACACCGGCACCATCAAGAGCGCCAGGATCACCACCGCGATCATGCCGCCCATCACGATGCTGCCGAGCGCCTGCTGGCTGGCGCCGCCGGCGCCATGAGCAATCGCCATCGGCAGCACGCCGCAGATGAAGGCGAGACCGGTCATCAGGATCGGGCGGAAGCGCAGGCGGCAGGCTTCGATGGTGGCTTCCACCAGCGGCTTGCCTTCCTTGCGCAAGTCTTTCGCGAATTCGATGATCAGGATCGCGTCCTTTGCCGCGAGGCCGATGATCGTGATCAGGCCGACGGTGAAGTAGACGTCGTTGGGCAGGCTCCGCAGCGTCGCTGCGACGACCGCGCCGACGATACCCAGCGGCACGGTGAGCAGCACCGCGAGCGGAATGGTCCAGCTTTCATAGAGTGCGGCGAGACACAGGAACACCACGAACACCGACAGCCCCAGCAGGAACGGCGCCTGCGAGCCCGAGAGCTTCTCCTGGAGCGACTGCCCGGTCCATTCATAGCCGAAGCCACGCGGCAGCCTGCCGGCAAGCCGCTCCATCTCGGCGATCGCATCGCCCGAGGTGAAGCCGGGTTTCGCCTCACCGGAGATGCGCACCGCCGGATAATAGTTGAAGCCTGCGATCTGCGTCGGTCCGCGCGCCCATTCCACCGTGGCAAAGGACGAGAACGGCACCAGCTGGCCGCGACTGTTCTTGACGTTGTAGTTGAGGATGTCCTCGGTCCGCATGCGGTCGCGGGCGTCGGCCTGCACCACGACGCGCTGCATGCGGCCGCGGTTCGGGAAGTCGTTGATATAGTTCGAGCCGAGATTGGTCGAGATCGTGTTGTTGATGTCCTCGAAGGTGACGCCGAAGGCGCCGGCCTTCTCGCGGTCGATCATGAGATTGACCACGCCCGCCTCGGGCAGGCCCTCGATATAGACCTTCTGCAGCACCGGGCTCGCATTGGCCTCGGCAATCAGTTGATCGGCGGCGCGCATCAATTGCTGATAGCCCTTCTGGCCGCGGTCCTGGAGACGGAACGAGAAGCCCGAGGAGTTGCCGAGATTGTCGATCGGCGGCGGCTGCAGCGCCGAGATCTTTGCGTCGCGGATCGACGAGCCCAGGTCGCGGTTGACGTCGTTGACGATCGCGGCGGCGGAATCCTTCGGCCCGCGCTCCGACCAGTCCTTCAACGTGATGAACGCCTGCGCAGTGTTCATGCCCTGGCCGGAGAAGCTGAAGCCGGTGAGGAAGGTGACGTTGTCGACGCCAGGCCGCTGCGCCAGGTATTTTTCCACCTTCTCGATCACGGCCTCGGTGCGGGAATAGGACGAATCCGACGGCGTCTGCACGTCGGTGGTGATGAAGCCCTGGTCGTCGACGGGCAGGAAGCCGCCGGGCAGATTGACGAAGGCCCATGACAGGCCGACCAGCAGCGCGACATAAACCAGCATCAGGCGGCCGGTGCGCTTCAGCGAGAAGCCGACGGTGCGCGAATAGCGTTCCTTGACGCCTTCGAGCATGCGGTTGAACCAGCCGAACACGCCGCGCTTGGCGTGACCGTGACCAGCTGCGACGGGCTTGAGCAAGGTCGCGCACAGCGCCGGCGTCAGTGACAGCGCGAGGAACGCGGAGAAGCCGATCGCGGCGACCATGGTCACCGAGAACTGGCGATAGATGATGCCGACCGAGCCCGGGAAGAATGCCATCGGCACGAACACTGCCATCAGCACCAGTGTGATGCCGATGATGGCGCCCGATATCTGCGACATCGCCTTGCGCGTCGCTTCCTTCGGCGGCAGGCCTTCTTCGGACATGATGCGCTCGACGTTCTCGACCACGACGATGGCGTCGTCGACGAGGATGCCGACCGCGAGCACCATGCCGAACATCGAGAGCATGTTGATGGAGTAGCCGGCGAGCAGAAGCGTGGTGCAGGCGCCCAGAAGCGCCACGGGCACCACGATGGTCGGGATGATGGTGTAGCGGATGTTCTGCAGGAACAGGAACATCACCACGAACACCAGCACCACGGCTTCAACCAGCGTGGTCAGCACCTTCTTGATCGAGGCCTCGACCACCGGCGTGATGTTGTAGGGGATCTCGTAGGAGATGTTGGCCGGGAAGAAGCGCGACAGCTCCTTCATCTTCTCTTCGACCGCGCTCGCGGTCGCCAGCGCGTTGCCGGTCGGCGACATCAGGACGGAGAGACCCGCGGTCGGCTTGCCGTCGAGCCGCGTGTTGAACTGATAGCTGAGACCACCGACCTCGACGCGCGCGACGTCGCGCAAGCGCACGGTCGAGCCATCGGCATTGGCGCGCAGGATGATGGCACCGAACTCATCCGGCGAGGAGAGCTGGCCTTTGACCAGCACCAGCGCGGAGGTGCGCTGGTTCGACGTCGACGGCTCGGCGCCGATGCTGCCCGAGGCGACCTGCGCGTTCTGCGCGGCGATGGCCTTGTTGACGTCGT
>NZ_JALBGZ010000630.1:0-3689 GCF_023006515.1 Bradyrhizobium sp. PRIMUS42 | reverse complement strand
ACCCGGTCTGCCGCCAGGCCACGCCTTGACGGACGCGAGCACGGCGTCATCATGGCAGGCGCAGGCGATCCGTACGGCTCAAAACACCGCCGCCATTTAATGGTTGCTACGGTAGCGGTTGCCTAGACATCTACTTCGTCCACACGCCGTCGTGCAGCGCTTCGGCTTCGTCCTCGAGCAGCGGACCTACGACCTCGGTCGGCCGCTGGCCGCTTGCAAAGACTTCGCGGCACGGCAGGTCGAGCGTCGGGTTCTCCGGATGGTTGCCGGTGACGCCGCGCAGGCGATGCTCGCTGAGGCCGTAAACGACGCGGCCGATGCCGGCCCAGTAAATCGCGCCGGCGCACATCGCGCATGGCTCTGCCGAGGAATAGAGCGTCGCCGTCGCCAGCACATCGCGGCCCAGTGTGCGGCAGGCCTGCGTTGCCGCGAGACGTTCGGCATGTGCGGTGCCGTCGTGATCCGGCATGTAGCCGTTCTCGGCCTCGATCAGCACCTTGTCGTCCGTGACGACGATGCAGCCGAACGGATGATTGCCATGGGTGAGGGAGCGGCGGGCTACCGCAAAGGACAGGCGCAGAAAGTGTTCGTCGCGTTCGGATACGCCGGCCATCAGTCCTCCGCGGTCAGTGTTGCGCCATGCGGCGGCCGACCGCGGCGAGATCGGCGTCGCTGGTCCGTGCTTCATACACGAATTCGGGTGAACATCACCACCGGCCGATCGAAGTTCGGCGCCGCTGGGCAGGTCGAAAATGCCCCGCCGGAGGCCGGCAAGTCATCTGGACGAAATACGAATCAGGCAGGCTCTGGATGGTGGCCGCACCATCGGAGTTACCCCAGCCCACATATGAATAGCGATATCTCGTTGCCCTCAAATCGCGGAAACCGATTCTACCAAGGTGTGGCTGCGACGTTCTTCGCCAACGCCCTCCAGGCGGTCAATTTTCTCGGGGATCGATTCCTGAGAAAATCGCATCATTCGCTGTCGGCCCTCGAGGATCTTTACCGGCACTCGATGGACAGCGCCTTTTCGGTGACCGAGGCCTTCCTCGTCACGGGCGCACCCCACGCATCCGCTTACTACCCGCGCGATTTTGCCTGGTTCTATCCTGATGTCCTCGACCCCGAAACCATCATGGACGCACAGGACGCGGTGCGGCGGGCTCGGCTGCTCGACAAGAGCATCCGTTTGTTGCTGGAGGCGGTTCGCGCCGGCGTCGTCACCACGACCATCGTGCCGGCGGGGCGTGGTCGATATCTCGGTGTGAACTACTTCTCGCGTCCGTCGGACACGCTGCTCGGCATTCTGGCCGGCCTGCAGCAGATGATCTCCGCCGATCAGAGGGCGCCGTCCTATCTGGCGATGTCCCAATGCGCGCATGCGGGCCGCCTGCTGCTGGCCGAGTATGGCGGTGACCTGAAGCGTACGATCCTGCAGCTCGCAGGCGAGCTCGAGCCGCTCGACGATGGCGGCAGCCGGTATTTACTGTGTGACGTACATGCACCCCGCTCCGCCGCAACGGATACCCGTGCCGAGCGCCGGCGCTTCGTGACCAATGCTTGCGTCCATACGACCTTCGTGTGGAGCGTACAGCTCGGTATCGTCGACGAGATCGAATTGAAGCGGCTGCTCGGCTGCGACCTTGCGCAGTACAAGAAGGATCTGCTCCGCCTGTTCGGCAAGAACGGATATATCAGGCATTCCCTGGATGGTCCGACGAGCTCACCGGCGTCATCGGTCGCGCTGGATTTCGTCGGCGTACATCGCGGCTTCTGGGATATGAACGATGCGAGCGAGCGGGCAGCGTTCGCCGCCACGGCGGATCTGATCATTGCGGAGCCACGCTTTCGCGTCCCCAGCACGTTCCACTTCCTGGTGTCCGCGGATAATCCGCGGAACAAGATGATCCACAAGATTGCGGCTCCCGCCTATCAGGGACGTTCCTCCTGGCCCACGTTCAACGTCGAATTCGCGGATCGCATGCTGGACTATGATGAATTCTCCGCGAGCGAGACCTACCGTTCCTGCGCCCAGGGAATCTTGCAGGACATTCGGACCGCAACCGAGCTCCACGGCGGATATCAGGAGCTGATTTCCGAGCATGGTCTGAAATATCGCACCTGGGCTTATAAGGGCGCGGTGGCTCACTCCTGGTTTCCGCGTTTCCTGTCCGTCTGGAGAAGGGCGTATGGATCGCGGCTCCTCTAGTGGAATGACTGACTTGCTCGGTGATGTGCCAGCGGGGGAATGGCGCGCCGATGATCAGCGCGAAGCTGTCACGCCACGAGATCCAGCAGCCGGCACGACCCGCGCACGAGCACCTTGCGGCCGGCCGGCGTCATCGCAGGCACGCCGTCATTGATGACAACGAGGCCGAGTTCGACGAGGCTTGCGACGAGATAGGGCTTCGAGAGGCGTCCGTTCGACGGCGGGTTGCGAAGTGTGCGCAGAGCTTCCCATTGGTCCGGCGCAAGTTCGAAGTCGAAATCGTTGCTCATGTTGCCTCAAGTGATAGTGCGCGTTGGCGCCTCTGTTAGCGACGCTGCATGAAGACCGTGCGACGACAATGAGTCGGGAATTCGGTGAGCTGTTTAGAACTTCTCTTCACAAATTGCCGCAGTTCGTTGCGACACGAGAGCTCGTTCGCTCAATCGCGAACATTGCCCCGCACCGCGATCACTAATTGATGATCCGCAGTTGATGCTGCGCTGCAAGCGGCTGCAGTGCACGGGAAGTATCGCTGTCCCATTCTGCGACGCGAGATGCCTTGAAATCATGAGGCGAGCAATCCGGGATTCTGTTACGTTGATTCGCGGGGAATGACTTCACGAGGCAGGAGTGGAGTGCATGAACAGGCTGGTTGAAATTCGCAGTCAGGAATCCCTGTGCCGGGAGCGTGCGGCGCTCGATTTTGAGCGCCGGATTTTCTGGCTCGCGCAAGCCCAGGAATGGGAGCAGCGTGCGCTCGACGAAATTGCCCATCACTTCCGGGAGTGTAACGTCGGCCAGGCGGGCCTTGCGCGAAACTGACGTTTCGCACCTGCGGATGGCCGCGAGCGAGACCTACTGATAAGTCGCCACGATATCGGACACGGCGCGCTCGAGCTGTTGCGCGGTGGCGCATTGACGTACGACGCTGCAAAAGGTCGCGTAGCGCGGCATCTCGGAATCGCCAAAGCCCCAGGCGAGTCGTCCTTCGGGATTGAGCCAGACCAGCCGCTTCGAGCGTTCGGAGATGCGACGCAGGATGTCGGCACGCGGGTCGAGATTGTTGCTGCGGGCATCGCCGAGCACGATCACCGTGGTTTGCGGTGTCAGCGCGCTCATGAAGTCCTTCTCGAAATCGACCAGCGAGGAGCCGTAGTCGGACGAGCCGAAGCCGACCTTGGACATGATCTCGGCCATCGCCTCTTCCGGCGAGTTCTTCTCCAGGATCTTGCTGACCTCGATCATGTGCGATGAGAACGCGAAGGAGCGGACGTCGTCGACCACCTCGTGCAGCGAGTGGATTAGGAGCAGGAAGAAATCGGAGACCTGCGCGACCGACCCGGAGACGTCGCAGAGCGCTACGATCTTCGGCCGATCGCGATGCTTGCGCTTCCATGCGGTCAGGAAGGGCACGCTGCCCCAGGCCGCATTGCGGCGGAGCGTGCGGCGGACGTCGAGATGGCCGCGGCGCTGGCGCTTG
>NZ_JALBGZ010000062.1:0-15936 GCF_023006515.1 Bradyrhizobium sp. PRIMUS42 | reverse complement strand
CACCGCCGGCAGCGCCAGGCCGGCCATGCTGGCGAGCCGCTCCACGGCCTCGGCGAACGGCAGGCCGTCGGTCTCCATCACGAAGCTGATGATGTCGCCGTGCTTGCCGGAGGAGAAGTCGTGGTAAAAACCCTTCTGGTCGTTGACGTAGAAGGACGGCGTCTTTTCCTGCTGGAACGGCGACAGCCCCTTCCACTCCCGACCCGCCTTCTTCAACTTCACGCGCTTGCCCACGACTTCGGAAACCGAAAGCCGGGCACGAAGCTCGTCGAGGAATTGGGGTGTGAAGCGCATGGGGCCTGTGTAGCGCGAACCGGGGTGAGTCGGGCTGGGGATCAGGGATATAGGGACGACGGGCCTAAAAGTTAGGTTTGTCAGGATTATGCGCGCTGTTCACAGGCCCCTTAGTCCGTCCCGTCACCCTGAGGTGCTCGCCCCTTCGGCGAGCTCGAAGGGCGACGGCCCGGCTGTTACCCCACCGAAACAGCTCGGCCGTTCATCCTTCGAGGCTTCCGGCGCGATGCTTAGCATCGCACCACTCGCGCCTCAGGATGACGGGACGGGGAAGCGGAAAAGCTTGAACCGCGCCCGGTTCCACGCTTCCATAGCGCCATGTTCAGGACCTTTCGAGGCGGCCATAGCGGGGGTTGGCGCGTCACCTCGATGTCTGCAGTGACGGGCGAGCCCCTGCCCTTCATGCCGGCGTTGTCGGTCACCGACAGCGAGGCCATTGCGTTGCCGCTCGTGCCCTCGCGCAATGCCTGGCGGCTGGTCGGCGTCGCCAGCAGCTTGCGCTACACCGAACGGCCTGAGAAGCAGCAGCTCGTGGCCGTGCAGGCCGGGCTCGGCCGGGTGGAGGCCACCAGCGCGGCACTGATCCCGATCCGCAAGTCGCAGGCCTGGTGGGAGCTGACGCAGGAAGAGCGGCGCAAGATTTTCGAGGACAGATCGCACCACATCGCGAGCAGTCTTCGCTTCCTGCCCGCCATCGCGCGCCAGCTCTATCATTGCCGCGACCTCGGCGGCCCCTTCGACTTCCTGACCTGGTTCGAATTCGCCCCCGCGGACACCTCGCTGTTCGAGGAGCTGGTCGCGATGCTCAGGCAGACCGAGGAGTGGGGTTACGTCGAGCACGAAGTCGACGTGCGCGTGGTGAAAGAAGTGCTGTCGGCTTAGTGCTCCAGGAAGCGCCCGGACTCGATGTGCGGCAGGTCGGTGACAGGCCAGTTGTAGACATAGGTCCAGGCCTTCTCCGTGACGCCATCCGGCCGCGTCACGTCGATCAGCCGGCGCAGATATTCGGTCGGCTCGGGAAAGCCTTCGCCGCAGGCCTCGTACATGTCGAGCTCGCCCAGCAATTCGTCGGGCACGCGCATCCGAAAGAGTTCGCCATGGACGATGTCGGAGGCCGCCTCCGACAGCAGCAATCCCGGATAATGCTTCACCAGAACGAGCCGGCCGCGGCAGGTCGCATCCCCCAGAAAATCCGCATGCCCCGCCAGCAGCCGCGCCATCGGATGGTCGAAGCCGCGCATCAGGGTGCCGTAGACGAAGAGGCGATCGGAGGTCATGCTGTTCTAACGTTGCGACGTCGGTGCAATATCATTACTCCGTTTACACAAATTATCGTTTCATAGGCAATCAGGATGGACCAGCACACCACCGAGGCGACAGATCAACTGCTCGGCGCGGGCGACATTCCCCCCGTGCATGAGGTGAATCCGCAAGCGACATCGCCCTTCCTGCTCACCGCGGATCATTACGGGCGGGTGCTGCCGCGCGCGCTCGGCGACCTCGGCGTCACTGAGGCCGAGATGACGCGGCACATCGCCTGGGACATCGGCATCGCCGGCGTCGCCGAGCGGCTCGCCAAGCTGCTGGATGCGCATCTGATCGCGCAGCGCTATTCGCGGCTCGTGATCGACTGCAACCGCCCGCCCGAAGCAGTAAGCTCGATCCCGGTCATCTCCGAAGCCACCGCGATCCCGGGCAACGAAGGGATTTCGGAATGGGAGCGCGAGGCGCGGCGGAGTGAGATCTTCGAGCCCTATCATGATCGCATCGATGCCGCGATCAGCCGCCGCCTGCACGCCGGGCAGCCGACGGTGCTGGTGTCGCTGCACAGCTTCACGCCTGTTTATGCCGGCGTCGCGCGCCCCTGGCACATCGGCGCGCTGTACAACCGCGACACCGTGCTGCCGCAGCTGCTGTTGAAGCATCTTCGCATCGAGAGCGATCTCGTCGTCGGCGACAACGAGCCCTATGCGGTGAACGACCTCACCGACTACACCATTCCCGTGCACGGCGAGGCGCGCGGCCTCGTCAACACCGGCATCGAGATCCGGCAGGATCTCATCGCCGACCAGTCCGGCCAGCAGCAATGGGCCGAACGGCTGGCAAGGATTTTTGCGGCGATCCAGACGGAGCTGAGGGCCGAACTGTCGGTCGATTAGCCCCGCGTCGCGACGAACAGCGCGAGCGCGGCGAAGATGCCGGCGATGCCCCACAGCAGCCAGGCGATGCGTCCGGCGCCGTTTGCATCGATCGTTGCCTCGGCCGGGTTGTCGGGATTGACGCGCACCTCGACCGTTGCGCCGTCCTGGTAGCGCGCCGTGAGCTTCCTCAGCATCGCATCGGACGTCCCGGCCGCGACGCGCGCGCATTCATTGGTGTAGCTGACGTTCTGATAGCGATAGGTGTAGGTCACGCGCTTGCCGAACATCTCGGTGCCGCGGCGCTCGCCCGGCTCGCTGGCCTCGTAATAATGCTCGAGTGCCGACAGCTTGATCGTGCCCCGCACCACCGGCCAGCGTGCCGCCATCGACGCCTGGCGTCGCACCCCATACCCCATCAGCGCGATGACGAGGCCGAACGCGCCGAGGCCGACGGCGAGGCCGGCGAGATCGGGCCGGGCGATGTGGTGCGCGAGGTATGCATAAATCTGGTTGAGCCCGAACGCCGAGCCGAACACGATGCCAAGCACGATCGCCGTGCCGATGCCGAGGCAGCCCCACAACCCCTTGGGCAAGTCGCGCTCGAGCACGGCCTGATCGGGATGGCGTGGATTGTAGTAGACGGTGACGACGCTGCCGGCAGGATACTTTGCGAGTTGCTCGGCGACCTCGAAATTGCCGAGATCCTCGCCGATCGAGATGCGGTTACAGCGCAGCTTGCGGCTGCCGACCGCATATTCGTAAGTCACGTTCGCAAAATTGCGTTTCTCGAGGCGATAGCCGTCCTCGCGGTCGCTGTCCGAGACCCTGATCTCGCGCACCTCAGCAACCGAGGTGACGACCTTGCCCGGCGCTTGCGGCCAGTTGCGCGCCTCGCGCACCTGCCAGGTCTTGACGATTGCGGCGACCAATAGCAGCCCGAGCGGCGCGAGCAGCATCGCGTAGACGAACCAGGGCAGATCGGGCACGGCCAAAATCCTTCGTCAGCGGCAATGCCCGATTGGACGCTTTGCCGCCGCGAAGGGTTCAAGCCAGGCCGGCTGGGAGCAAGGTTATTTCGCCCGCGTCAGCGCCAGCCAGACGCCGCCGCCGATCATGAAGCCGCCGGAGATGCGCGACATCAGGCGCGTGCGGCGCGCCGAGAAGAATTTCCGCGCGCGCCCGGCGGCGATGGCGTAGAGCGCGTCCGTCATCACAGCGGTGACCATGAAGGTCGCGCCCAGCAGCGCGACCTGCGGAAAGTGCGGCTGGTTCATGTCCATGAACTGCGGGATGAAGGCGCCGAAGAACACCAGCACTTTCGGGTTCGACAGCAGCACCAAAAACCCCTGCAGGAAGAAGCCGCCGCGCGGCGGCGGAGGCGGTGCGTCGACATCGACGCCCTCGACCGGCGCCCAGATCAGCTTGATGCCGAGCCAGACCAGATAAGCGGCGCCGGCAAAGCGCACCCAGTCGAACCAGTAGCCCATGGTCGCCATCAGCGAGGTCAGGCCGACCGCGACGATGCCGATGACGATGGCAAGCCCGGCTTGCGCACCGGCAACGTTGGTGAGCGCGGCACGCGTGCCGTGGCGCAGGCCGTTGGCGATGACGAGGGTGACGATCGGGCCCGGCAGCAGCGCCAGCGCGATGCAGGCAGCGAGGAAGGCAAGGTAGGCTTGCATGGACATGATGGGGACTCGGCTGAAAGCGGTTCGGAGGTATTAATGCATGGGACGGGCGGGAACGGAAGACGGATGAGCGCAACGGCTACGCCCCACCCGCTTTCGCGGGTGATGACAGCGGAGAATGGGGAGATCGTGGCCCCGCGGCGCATCCTCAGTTCTTCGGCAGGCCGGCCACAGTGCGCGCCGGTCCCGTCAGCTCAAGGATGTGCAAGCCGGTATTGGCGCGGTCGACGATATAGATGTAGCCGCGATCGTCGGTCTCGACATTGTTGGTCTGGATCGCAACCTTGCAGCGCTCGCCACCCTCGATCGGGATGCAACGCTTGTCGGTGGCCGCAGTGATCGACGGAATGAAGTAGCCGACCTCCTTGGGGTGATAGGGATCGCGGATGTCGAGCGCGCGCACCCCGGCATTGAAGAAGGCGATGAAGGCCATCTTCTTGTAATAGACCGGCGCCGTGCTCTCGCTCGAGGAATGCGAGCCGAAGCGGCCGCCGCGCTGGCAGAACTGCCCGCTCGCTTCCGGCACGGTGTAGCTCGAGATCATCATCGGCCGCGTTTCGGTGGTGACGTCGGCGAACCACACCATCTGCCGCGCCTCGCCGCATTCGTTGAGGATGGCTTCATTCACGATCATGACGATGTCGCGGGTCTTGCCGTCCTTGTCCTCGGCGAACTCGGCGATGGGCATGTCGAGCATCGGGAACGTGGTGTGAGCGCCGTTGAAGGCGGATATCGGCAGGCGCGAAATCTCGGGATAGCGCAGATTGTCCGCCGTCGGCTCCTTTGCTCCGTTCAAGAGCTTGTCGCGATCGACGATCTGCAAAATGCCGCCTTTGTTGGTGCCATAGCCGAAATAGACGCGGTTGCCATCGGGGCCGGTCGAGATCGGCCCGTGCAATTCGGTCGGCACCGCACCGGTCGAACCGGGCTCCTGACCCGGCAGGCCAAAGTCGCGGATCTTCTGCGGATGCGCGGGATCGGAGAGATCATAGATCTGCGTCATGCGCCGCGTGCGCCAGTCCGGCGCGCCCGAGACGAGATAGGCAATGCCGGTGTCGCATTCCCACCAGCTCTTGTGCGTATCCTTCAAGCCGCCGATGCGCGTGATGAGCACCGGACTGGCGGGGTCGGTGACGTTCCAGATCTCATGCGCCTCGCTGCCGAAGGTCCTGAGCATGTAGACCGCGTTGGGATCCCCCTTCGGCAACGCCTTGCCGTCGCAGACCCGCACCATCTGCGCGCCGCCGGATTCGTACTTGCCCTCCTGCCCCGGCAGGTGCCGCAGATATTTCGGGCGCGCGGGATCGGTGACGTCGACGATGGACGTTCCGTTCGGCTCGGCGTTGCCCGTCATCGGGTTGACGGGCGCAGGCACGTCGTCGGTGCCGCCGTGATGGCCGATATAGGCGATCCAGCGGTTGCCCTGGTGATGAATGGTTGGCTGATAGGCGCTGCGGGCCTGGAGGTCGCTCATGCCGACGAGCTTCATGTTGGACGCTTCAGGCGGCGCGCCGACGGTTTGCTTCTGCGCGTTGGCCGCGGTGCTGCAAGCGAAAAGAACGAGGGCGGCAGCAAGAAAAACGCGACGGAACATGAAAGTCCTCCCGGAACCAATCTGCGTTGGCTGAGATGAAAAGCTAGCACGGTCGATTGCGCGCGCCAAAGACACGATTTCTCGGCCCGTCATTCCGGGGCGACGCGTGGCGTCGAACCCGGAATCTCGAGATTCCGGATAACCGTTGCGCGGTTTCCGGAATGACACTCGCTTGACATGCAACCATTTGGTTGCCTATTATCATTGCCATGGATGAGGTCTTCAAAGCGCTCGCCGATGCATCACGACGCTCGCTGTTGGACCGGCTTCACGCCAGGAACGGCCAGACGCTGAACGAGCTCTGCGAGGACCTTGCGATGACGCGGCAGGCCGTGACCAAGCACCTCTCGATTTTGGAGGAGGCCAATCTGGTCACCGCCATCAGGCATGGCCGCGAGAAGCTGCACTACCTCAATCCAGTGCCGATCCATCAGATCGGAGAACGCTGGATCAAGAAGTTCGAGCGCGGCAAGCTCGCCGCGCTCGGCGAGTTGAAACGTAAGTTGGAGAAGCGCGATGAGTAAGCCGCAATTCGTCTATGTGAGCTATATCGAGACCACTCCGGAAAAACTGTGGGAGGCGCTGACGTCGAGCGAGTTCACCAGGCAATACTGGTTCGGCGCCGAGGTCAGGTCGGACTGGAAGATCGGCTCGCCCTTCGCGCTCCTGCTGGACGGCGAGGTCACGGATGCCGGCGAGATCCTGGAAGCCGATCCGCCGCGGCGCCTGTCCTACAGTTTCAAGCACCACAAGTTCGAAGAGCTCCGGGGCGAGCCGATCTCGCGCGTCGTCTTCACCATCGAACCGTTCGGCTCGCTCGTGCGTTTGACCGTGCTGCATGACGGCTTCGTCGAGGGCGGCAAATATCTCGGCGCCGTCTCCAACGGCTGGCCGGCGATCCTGTCCCAGCTCAAGAGCCTGCTCGAGACCGGCAAGCTGCTCGGCATCCCGCGCGCAGCCCTCAACAAGGGATTCGACGCAAAATGAACCTCGCTCAATTCAAGCCGCTGACGGTCTACACCATCTACATCGCCTCCACGCCGGAGAAGGTGTGGGAAGCGCTGACCTCGGCGGAGTTCAGCAAACTGTACTTCTTCGGCAATGAAGTGGCGGTCGAGCCGCGCCTTGGCGGCTCGTTCATCGTGCGCACGCCCGACGGCGCGCTGCACATCAGCGGCGAGGTTCTCGCCTACGATCCGCCGCGAAAGCTCGCGGTCACGTTCAACGTCAACTGGCCGGAGCTGATCGAGAAGCTCGGCCCAACGCTCGTGACTTACGAGATCGAACAGGTCGGCGATGCGGTACGGCTGACGATGAGCGAGGGCCACGATCGCCCGCTCAGCGACGACATCCTCGCCGGTGGCCGCTCGGGCTGGCCAGCGATCCTCTCCAGCCTCAAGAGCATGCTCGAGACCGGCAAGCCGCTGGTCGTGAAGCTGGGGCCGCCGCAGCGGATGCTGGACGCGCTGAAGGCGATGGGAATCAAGACGCCGTAGGGGCGCCGTCGTCCCGGGGCGTGCGAAGTCTCGTAGGGTGGGCAAAGGCGCACTTGCGCCGTGCCCACGTCCAACCCAACATCGCAACAGAACCGTGGGCACGCTTCGCCTTGCCCACCCTACGGCACTGCCCAAGGGGCGGAGGGGACGCGCTAAACCGGCACCACCAGCCGCCGATAGAGATGCCAGGTCGCATGCCCGAGCACCGGCAGCGTCACGATCAGCCCCAGAAAATACGGCAGTGCCGAGACGATCAGCAGCATCACGATCACGGCGGCCCATGAAATCATCGGCAGCGGGCTCGTCACCACCGCGCGCACGCTCGTCACCATCGCCGTGACGAAATCGACCTCGCGGTCGAGCAGCAGCGGAAACGAAACCACGGTCAGCGAGAACAGGAGCAGCGACAGCACCGCACCGACGGCGTTGCCAATGCCGAGGAACAGCAGGCCTTCATTGGTAGTCAGAACCACGGTCATGAATTCCTGAAGGCTGGAGAAAGAGGCGTTGAGGCCGAGCAGCAGCGCGATCAGAAGCCGCACCTGGTACATCCAGACCACGAACACGAACAACGTGACGAACGCCATCCAGCCGATCTCGCTGCGCGAGCGTACGGCGGACCAGATCTTGCCGAAGGAGACCGGCTCGCCGAGCTCGCGGCGGCGGCTGACCTCGTAGAGGCCGATCGCCACGAACGGTCCGATCAGCGCGAAGCCCGCCGCCAGGGGATAGACCAGATAGACCATGCCGTAGGCGGTGAGGCACAGCATGATGACGATTCCGCCGGCGGCGTAGAGCGCGCCGAAGCCGAGACCGTAAAGCGGCAGGGCCTGGAAATCACGCAGGCCCTCGACCAGCGCTTCGGCGATGTCGGTCGCCGCGACGGAACGCACCACCGGATCGACCTTGCCCGAGATGGACATCAGCTTCCTCCACACATCGGCGCGATCTTTCGTCGCGCACAGAGCGCAATATTAGCGCCACTGCGCGCGGGCGCAACTTGATGCCGGATCGCGGGAAGAGGCGGCAACGCCCGCCCCTCGGAGATCGCGAGGCGGCTCGAATTCTTTAATCTTCTGTGCGATTTTCGAGCGAATTCCTATGGACTGAGCAGACGATAATCCGCAAGTTTTACCTTCGAACAAACACCCGCGATGACCAGAGCGGACCGCCCCACCGATGAGCCTGCGTACCCGGTTACTGATCCTCGTCATCGCGGCCATGCTGGTGCCGGCGAGCCTCGTCGGGCTGCGCTTCGCGCAGAACAGGTCCAGCGACATCAACGCGGCCTTGGCCAATTTGGCGGCGAGCGCCGACGACATCGCGAGCGATCTGGACGAGAAGATCCAGGGCACCGCCCAGCTTCACTATGGTCTCGCCCGTGCCCGCGACCTCGACACGCGCGACAAGGCGGCGTGCTCGGCGTTTCTGTCGGAGGTGCGTGAAGAACACCCGCAGTTCACGGGGATCCTGACCATCGATCCTGACGGCAGACTGTTCTGCGATTCGCTGCGGACCAACCGCACGCTCGACCTGAACGACCGCGGCTATTTCAAACAGGTCAAGAATCTTCGAGGCGTCGTCGCGGTGGAGCCGGTATTCGGCCGCCTGACCGGGCTGTCAGTGCTGCAGATCGCCTATCCCGTGCGATCGGAGGCGGGCGCGCTGAAATTCGTGCTGCTCGCGTCATTCAACCTGAACAAATTCGCGGAATTTCACGACAAGCGGCTGCTCGCCGAGAAGGACATCCTGCTCCTCGACGCCAAGGGTACGGTCCTGGTCGCCCCCAAGAGTGGCGGCTTCAGCGTGCCCGTGGGCGGGTCCATTGCCGGCTCCGACCTGTTTCGCTTCGCGGCAGCACCCGATGGCGAGCCGTTCCTGGAAATCAGCGACCGCGGGGGCCACACGCAGATCTGGGGCGTCGCCCGCTCGCCCTCGATCCGTAAGGCGGGCCTCACCATCCTGGTCGGACGGTCCAAGGACGGACTGGTCGCGGCGGCAAACCGCCGGCTCTACGAGGACATAGCAATTCTCGCGGTGGCCTTGCTGCTGCTTCTGGCCGGCTTATTGATCCTCACAAACGTGGGCATCGGACGACAGGTCAGGCGGCTGGCCGTCATGGCAAAGAGACTGGGACGCGGCGATCTCAGCGCGCGCATTCCAGAGCCCCATCCGGGCGGCGAGCTCGGCGGATTGATGACGCTGCTCAACAGCACCGCCGAATCGCTCGAGCAGCAGCGCAACGCGATCGCGGATCTCAGCCATAAGCTCAGCCAATCCCAGAAAATGGAAGCCATGGGCCAGCTCACCGGCGGCGTGGCACATGATTTCAACAATCTGTTGACCGTCATTCTCGGCAACTCGGAGCATCTTGCCGACAGGCTGGCGGGAAACAAGGAATTGCACCGGATCGCCGGCGACATCGCGACTGCCGCGGAGCGCGGTTCCGACCTGACCAAGAGCCTGCTCGCCTTCGCACGCAAGCAGCCGCTCCGGCCGCGCGAGATCGATATCGCCGAGAAAGTTCTCGGCATGGAGCAGCTCTTGCGTCGGACCCTGGGCGAGCACATCGAGTGCCGCTTCGCGTTCGAACCGGATCTGTGGCCGGCCAGCGTCGACCCCGGCCAGTTGACGACGGCCGTGCTCAACCTCGTACTCAACGCGCGCGACGCGATGCCGGAAGGCGGCAAGCTGACGGTCGAGGTCCGTAACAGCTCGCTCGGGGAATCCGACCTCGACGTCAACGGCGAGCCGCGGCCCGGCGACTACGTCATGGTCGCCGTCACGGATACCGGCAGCGGCATGAGCTCCGAAGTGGCGAGCCGCGCCTTCGAGCCGTTCTTCACGACCAAGGAGGTCGGCAAGGGGACCGGCCTCGGCCTGAGCATGGTCTACGGATTTGCACAACAGTCCGGCGGGCTTGTGCAGATGCAGTCCGAACCGGGACAGGGCAGTGTCGTCAGGCTCTTCTTTCCCCGTCTCGCAACACCGTCGAGCGAGGATTCGCCACCTGCGGAGCAGACCGTCACACAGGCCGGACACGAGACCATTCTTCTCGTCGAAGACGACGACATGGTGCGCGCCTATGTCGAGAACGAGCTCAGGACGCTCGGCTACCGGGTCATCGCGACGTCGAACGGACCCGCCGCGCTGAATGTGCTGCGCCAGCCAGGGGACGTCCAGTTGCTGTTCACCGACGTCGTGATGCCCGGCGGCATGTTCGGGCCCGAGCTTGCGAGGCAAGCAAGCGAGCTGCGGCCCGGGCTCAAGGTGCTCTTCACTTCCGGCTACAGCCAAAATCCCGTCAAGACACCCGACGGGATCGGCGAGGCCCGCATTCTGACCAAGCCGTTCCGGCGAAAGGATCTTGCCGCGATGCTGCGCTCCGCCCTCTCGGAGCCATCGCGCTAGATCAGGACGCGATCGCCAGCTGGAGCGCCACGGCGAGATTGGCCGCGAACAGACCTGCGTCAATGACGAAGATTCGGAGCATCGGACCTTTCAGCACCGGCCAGTACGCCACCCCGACCCGGCCTCCGCGCATCAGCACCGGCAGATTGTAGGCGAACTGGCTGAAATGGCAGGCGGCAAAGAACAGGAACAGCGCGAGCTGGGCTTCGACGGGCTGGAAGAAAGACGGACGCACGGCAAGAAGATAGAACGACAACAGCCCGATGGGCAGATTGATTCCGCCCAGAAACGCAACGCTGGCCGCGAGGGTCGGCGCGATCGGATTGCCGCGCTCTTCCCGCGGCAGCAATATCTTCAGCGTGTTGCGCTGGGCAATGCTGAACTGGACGAATGCGCCGACGAACCAGAGCGTGTTGAGAAGCAGAACGATATCCGAGAGGCGCATGATTATTTTCCGTAGAAGGCTTCGCTGTGGACGACGCGGCCGGCATCGTCGAAATCCATGAACTCGCTGGCCCGCGTGTCGCCGAGCTGCCACCACACCGTCAGGCGCGCGATCGCCTCATCCCAGCTCCAGCTCAGGATCTTCAGGTCGGCGCTTTCGATGTGGCCATAGGCTTTGCGCCAATAGGCGCGGATATTCTCGATGCCGGCCACGACAGGAGAGCCGGTCAGCGTCAGCGCCAGGGGGCTGCGCATCTGCGCATTCTCGGCAAAATGCGCCACGACCGCATCGATATCGACCTTGCACCAGCTCGCGCACCATGCCGCGACGAACCGCTCGGCGGCTGCGCGATTCATTGTCTGTGCACTCATGACACGGCCCTCCCCTCGCTCGTCGGCGAGGAAAGTGGCAAAGCCCGCCTCTCATGTCAACCACGTTGACTTGAGATTTCGTCAATTGTGGTCGGCGATCGCCTCCATGACCGCCATCCACGCCGCCGCCCCCGACACCCCGGCGCGATCGAACGCCTCGCGCAGGACCTTGCGCTCATGATCCGAGGCCCGCTGCTCGATGCGTCGCCCGGCTTCCGTCAGGCGCAGCAGCTTGGAGCGATGCTGCTCTGGCGAGCGCTTCGACGTCAGCAGCTTGCGCTCCAGCAGCAGGTTGAGCGGCCGGCTGAGGGCTTGCTTGGAAATGCCGAGAACCTCGAGCAGCGAGCCGATCGCAATATCGGGCCGGCGCGCCACCACGTAGAGGATGCGGTGGTGCGGACGCGACAGGCCCTGCTTCGCAAGATATTCGTCGGCCTGCAGCGTCATGCCGCGCCAGCCGTAATACATGAGCTCGAGCGCCGCATCCAGATCGTGCAGCTTGTCGAGCGAGGCGCGATGAAGTCCCGCGGCTTGAGACGTCTTTGCCATCGTTGAGAGTCAGCCCTTCGCCCGCAGCTCGCGCCGCAGCACCTTGCCCGTCGCCGTCATCGGCAGCGTTTCGGCGAATGCGACGAAGCGTGGATATTCGTGCGCGGCGAGCTGAACCTTGACGAATTCCTGGATCTCGCGCGCCAGCGCGTCGGTGCCGGTAAAGCCGGGGCGCAGCACGATCCAGGCCTTGATCGATTCGGTGCGGATCGGATCGGGAATGCCGACCACCGCGGCCATGGCCACCGAGGGATGCTTCATCAGCGTATGCTCGATCTCGGACGGGCCGACGCGATAGCCCGCGGTGGTGATGACGTCGTCCTCGCGGCTGACATACCAGAAATAGCCATCCTCGTCCTGCACGCCGAGATCCCCGGTGAGCAGGAACTCGCCGACATATTTCTTCGCCGTCGCCTCCGGATTGCGCCAATATTCGAGCATGGTGACGGGGCATGGCTGGCGCACGCCGATGATGCCGCGTTGCCCGCGCTTCTGCTCTTCGCCCTTGTCGTTGACGATGCGGACGTCGAAACCGGGCGTCGCCTTGCCCATCGCGCCGGGGCGGATCGGAAACAGGTTGGAGTTGCTGCCGATCACGAGATTGCACTCGGTCTGGCCGAACACCTCGTGCGCGTCGATGCCGAAGGTCTCGCGCACCCAGCCCAGCAATTCGCCGCCGAGAGATTCGCCACCGGTAAAGATGCTGCGGAGCTTGACGCCCGGATGCTTCACGCCGGCCTGCCGCATCAGCTTCAGCGCCGTCGGCGGCAGGAAGACGTTGCGGACGCCGAGATCGGCCATCATCTGCATCGCCGCCTGCGGCTCGAATTTTCGCGCGCGGTGACCGACCAGCGGGATGCCGTGGTACCAGAACGCGAGCAGCCCGTTGACGAGGCCGCCGATCCAGGCCCAATCCGCCGGCGTCCACATCAGATCGCCGGGGCGCGGCAGGAAGTTGTGACACATCTCCACGTTCGGGAGATGGCCGAGCACGACGCGGTGAGCGTGCAGCGCGCCCTTCGGGTTGCCTGTGGTGCCCGAGGTGTAGATGATCAGCGCGGGATCGTCGGCGGACGTGTCGACGGTCGCGAAGTCCTCGGACGCGGTTTCGATCGCCGACCAGAAAGGTTTCGCGCCGGCGTGGACGGCGCCGCTCGTGACATAGATGTCCTGCAAATAGGGCAGCCGATCGCGGATATTCGTGAGCTTCTCCCACCCCACCTCATCGGTGATGATGGCCCTTGCCTGCGAATTCGACAGGCGGAATTCCAGCGCGTCCTCGCCAAACAGCGCGAACAGCGGGATCGAGATCAGGCCTGCGCGGAACGCGGCCATATGGGCGATCGGCAATTCCAGCGACTGCGACAGGAACACCGCGACGCGGTCGCCGCGCGAAAGCCCATCCGTCGTCAGCACATTGGCGAAGCGGCGCGACATCTCGGCGATCTCGTCGAAGGAGGTGCGGCTCGTTGCACCGTTCTCGTCGACATAGATCAGCGCAAGCCGGCCGGTGCCATCGGCATGGCGGTCGCAGCACGCTTCCGCCATGTTGAAGCGCGCGGGAATGTCCCAGCGAAAATTGCGATAGAGCTCGTCGTAGGTAGCGGCTTCGGTGAGCATGGCTTGGATCGTTTCCCGATGTCTTGTTATTGCGCAGTTTAGAGCCGCAAATGCACGGGACAAGCCCCGCGCCGTCATTCCGGGGCGACCGCAGGGCGAGCCCGGAATGACAGCGGAGGCTCACCTCACCGTCGCGAAGAACTTCCTGACATCGCGCACGAACAGTTCCGGCTGCTCGAACGCGGCGAAATGGCCGCCCTTCTCCATCTCGCTCCAATACGTGATGTTGTGGAAGTTCGGCTCCATCCAGCGCCGCACCGGCGTGATGATTTCCTTGGGGAAGGCGGCAACGCCGGTCGGCACCTTGACCACCGGCGTGGTGCGGCGCTTGCCAAAGCTCTCCCAGTAAAGCCGCGCCGAGGAGGTCGCCGTCTCCGTCGCCCAGTAGAACATGACGTTGTCGAGCAGCTCGTCGCGGGTGAAGATATTTTCGGGATGACCGCTGCAATCGGTCCAGGCCCAGAATTTTTCCAGGATCCAGGCCGCCTGCCCGCTCGGCGAATCCGTCAGGCCATAGCCGAGCGTCTGCGGCCGTGTCGCCTGCTGCTTGGAGTAACCGGAGTCGAGATCGACATAGTGCTTGAGGCCGGCAAGCGCGCGCTTCTCTTCGGCCGTCGGCTCGCCCTCGACCTTAGGTGCCGCGTTGAAGGCGAGCGTGATGTGGATGCCGGCGCAGCGCGCCGCATCCTGCGCGCCGAGCGAGGTCGTCACCGCCGAACCCCAATCGCCGCCTTGCGCACCGTAACGCGTATAGCCGAGCCGCTCCATCAGCTTGGCCCACGTCGCGGCGATGCGATCGACGCCCCAGCCGGTCGCCTTGGGTTTGGCCGAAAAGCCGAAGCCCGGCAGAGAGGGACAGACGACGTGAAACGCATCCGCGGCATTGCCGCCATGCGCGGCGGGATCGGTGAGAGGCGCGATCACCTTCTGGAATTCGACGATCGAGCCGGGCCAGCCATGGGTGATGATCAGCGGCAGAGCGGACGGCTCTTTCGAACGGGCGTGGATGAAGTGGATGTCGAGCCCGTCGATCTCGGTGGTGAACTGCTCGAAGCGGTTGAGCTTTGCCTCGCGCGCACGCCAGTCGTAACCATCAGCCCAGTAGGTGCAGATCTCCCGGATCCATTTCAGCGGCGCGCCCTGGCTCCAGTCATCGACGAGTTCGGCCTCCGGCCAGCGGGTGCGGGCGAGGCGCGACTTGAGGTCGGCTAGGATGTCGTCGCTGATGGCGATGCGGAAGGGCTTGATGGCGGTCATCGGTTGGCTCCCGATTGTTTCTGTCGGGAGAGAGTAGACCGGATTGCAGCGGCGACAAAGGTGCCATCCCCCTGGAGGGGGAGGATCGGTTCTCCGCGCGATCGACCCTCCCCCTCCAGGGGAGGGTAAGAACCTAGCCCGACAGCGCGGCCTTCACCATGCCACTGGCCTTACCGAAATCCATCTGTCCCGCGTACTTCGCGCGCAGCACCGCGATCACCTTGCCCATGTCCTTCATGCCGGCCGCACCGGTCTCGCCGATCGCATCCGCGATCGCCTGCTTGACCTCGTCGTCGGCCATCTGCTTCGGCAGATAAGCCGAGATCACCGCGATCTCCTCGCGCTCCTGGGCGGCGAGTTCGGCCCGACCGCCTTTTTCGTAGAGCTCGACCGACTCCTGGCGCTGCTTGATCATCTTTTGAAAGACGCCGAGCAGATCGGCATCCGACAGCGGCGGCTTGCCGTTGCCGCGGGCGTCGATGTCGGCGTTCTTGATGGTCGAGTTGACCATGCGCAGCGTGGACAGCTTGCGCTCGTCCTTGGCCTTCATGGCCTCCTTGACTGCATTGTTGATGTCGTCGCGCAGCATGACCGTGATCCCTTCGAATATCTGACGCCTGATCTAGGCCGTTCGCGCCCCCGAGACAACCTCGGTTCCGAGCCATTCCGTCAGCGCCCGCACTGTTGCTTCCGGCTGCTCGGCTTGCGGCAGGTGTCCGCAGCGCTCGAGGATCACGAGCCGTGCGCCGGCGATGGCGTCGGCCATCTCCTTCGAGAACGCATTCGGAATGGTGTTGTCGGCATCGCCCGTCAGCACCAATGTCGGGCACCTGATGGCCGACAGCGTCGGGCGCGAATCCACCCGTGCGATGATTGCGGTCTGCTGCCGCAGATAGCCTTCGATTCCGACATCCTCATCCTGCGCGTGCACGAGCTTGAGAATATCGGCATCATCGCGCCGCGACGGATGCACGAGCTCCGGAAAACTCTCCTCGCGAACGGCGCGAAGCTCGCCGCGCCTCGCGCGCTCCATCAGGGCACAGCGGCGCGCGGTCGCCTCCGGCGTATCG
>NZ_JALBGZ010000629.1:0-3693 GCF_023006515.1 Bradyrhizobium sp. PRIMUS42 | reverse complement strand
GGGGCTCCGGGCTTGCGCGGACCGGCGGTGGCGAGCGTCATTCCGGCCCCGCCCGCGCCGGATATGCCGGCCACAGCCCTCGGCTATGCCGAGCGATAACCCCCGCTAAACCACGGCCTCAAGTCGCGGCCAAACCTTTGGACCGACTCAGGATTTTCGGAGGGAAAACGTATCATCCCGGGTTGCCATTGCAGCCTCGCGCCTGATATTTCCTCGCCCGTCGTAACCGTGCTTCCAGTGGGATCTGAGATGTTGAACGTCGTATCCAGCAAAGCGCGGGAGGAAGCGTCCATGTCGGCCAAAAACGGCTCCATCAAGCTCGTCGCCGGCAACTCCAATCCGGCCCTCGCTCAAGCCATCGCGCAAGGGCTCGACCTGCCGCTGACCAAGGCGGTGGTGCGGCGCTTCGCCGACATGGAGATCTTCGTCGAGATCCAGGAGAACGTCCGCGGCTCGGATGCCTTCATCATCCAGTCGACCTCGTTCCCCGCCAACGACCATTTGATGGAGCTGCTGATCATCACCGACGCGCTGCGCCGCTCCTCGGCGCGCCGCATCACCGCGGTGCTGCCCTATTTCGGCTACGCGCGGCAGGACCGCAAATCGGGCTCGCGCACGCCGATTTCGGCCAAGCTCGTCGCCAATCTGATCACGCAGGCCGGCGTCGACCGCGTCATGACGCTCGACCTGCATGCCGGCCAGATCCAGGGCTTCTTCGACATCCCGACCGACAACCTCTACGCCGCGCCGCTGATGGTGCGCGACATCAAGGACAAGTTCGATCTCTCCAAGACGATGGTGATCTCGCCTGACGTCGGCGGCGTCGCCCGCGCGCGCGGCCTTGCCAAGCGCATCAACACCCCGCTGGCGATCGTCGACAAGCGCCGCGAACGTGCAGGCGAGTCCGAGGTCATGAACGTGATCGGTGACGTCGCCGGCTACACCTGCATCCTGATCGACGACATCGTGGACTCCGGCGGCACGCTGGTGAACGCGGCCGATGCGCTGATCGCCAAGGGCGCCAAAGACGTCTACGCCTACATCACCCACGGCGTGCTCTCCGGCGGCGCGGCCGCCCGCATCACGAACTCCAGGCTGAAGGAGCTGGTGATCACCGACTCGATCCTGCCGACCGAGGCGGTGACCAAGGCGCCGAACATCCGCACGCTGCCGATCGCCAGCCTGATCTCCGACGCGATCGCGCGCACGGCAGCCGAAGAGTCGGTGTCGAGCCTGTTCGACTGATTTTCGTTCCCGGTCTCGTAGGGTGGGCAAAGGCGCAAAGCGCCGTGCCCACCTTTTTTGTCGCACGAGAAAGAGGTAGGCACGCTTGCGCTTTGCCCACCCTACGGCAGTCTGCCTACCCCACGATCCCCGCAGCGACCTGGCCGCGCAGACGTTCGAGGCCAAGCAACGTCTCCGCGCACGCGGCCGCGACCTCGACACCCTTGATCGCGAAATGCTTGCGGAAGAAGTCGTAATGCACCTCGGTCTCGTGGAATTGCTGCGGCGTCAGCACGGCTGAGAACACCGGCACCTCGGTGCGAAGCTGCACGTCCATCAGCGCCTTGATCACGGTGTCGGCGACGAACTCGTGGCGGTAGATGCCGCCGTCCACGACGAGGCCCGCGGCGACGATCGCGGTGTAGCGCCGCGTCTTGGCAAGGACCTGCGCGTGCAGCGGGATCTCGAACGAGCCCGGCACCTCGAACACGTCGACATGGGTGAGGTGCCGCGCCTCGGCCTCTCTCACGAAGGCAATGCGGGCTTCCTCGACCACGTCGCGGTGCCAGCAGGCCTGCACGAAGGCGACCCGCTGCGGCTTTGCGAAGCGCGGGTGCTCGGTTGCGGGCCCTTGCGGAACCGGCGGTTGGACGACTTCGGAAGTTTCGGCTTGGGTATCTTGCAACATCTGATTCATGGCTTTCCTCGGTTTAAGGACCAGAATCAGGGCACACGGAACGACAAACAGCCGCATCTTGCGATGCGTCTGCCACCGACCGTTCTCTTTCATCCGGACTATGACCGTCGGCTTCGGAGTTGCACCGAATCTGCTGACCCTTCCCTTCGGGATAACCCTCGCGGAAGGCGCTCGCGGGCTTAGGCCTTTCGGCCCTTACCGCCGGTGGGGACTTTCACCCCGCCCTGAGAACATCGGCCGTTCGGGATGAACGACCTGCCGGGAAATATGCAGCTCTCGCGCGGTCGCGGCAAGCGTGTTCCGCATGGGCAAATCGCATGGTCCCATGCCACGGCCGTGGGAGCGGCCCCGCCGCACGGAATTAGCGTTTGCCGCCCTCCCCTGGATCCGATTCCGGTTTGTTCTCCTCCATCCGGATTGGGCACTCCCGGCGTTAATAATTGTGGCGGAGATGAGCTGTGGACGAACGAGTCCTGGCTTGTGGACGGACTCGGGACCCCGTTGCGCAGATTCCGCAAATCACATCACTTGATCCGCGACAGGCCCGCGCTGATCCAAGGGGATCGCAAGAGCGACACCAAGGGATCGCAGCAGCGCTTCCGAGGAGATCGCTAGCGACGTTGAGGGAGTTCGCCGGGCCAGCCGCGTGCGTATCAAAGACAACAAAAAGGCAAGAGGTCGAGACGGCATGTCCCTGCTCGAAGGCACTATCGATTCCAAAAGCCATCCGCTCGCGGTGGTCGAGGATATCGCTGCCAGCAACAACTGGCCGTTCGAACGCTCCGGCGAAGACGAACTCACGATTGTCTCGAAGGGACAATGGACCGACTATCAGCTCTCCTTCACCTGGATGGGCGAGATCGAGGCGCTGCATCTGGCCTGCGCGTTCGACATGAAGATTCCCGTTGCGCGCCGCGGCGAGGTGCAGAGGCTCGTCGCCGCCGTGAACGAGCAGTTGTGGGTCGGCCATTTCGACCTGTGGACCACCACCGGCATGGTCATGCATCGCCAGGCTCTGGTGCTGCCGGGTGGCCTCAGCGCCTCGACCGCGCAGTGCGAAGCCATGCTCGCCGGCGCCATCCACGCCTGCGAGCGTTACTTCCCGGCGTTCCAGTTCGTGGTGTGGGCCGGCAAGACCACGACCGAGGCGATGGACGCGGCGATGTTCGATACGGTCGGAGAGGCGTAGGATTCGCCTCGTGACGTAAGGGAGCCGCACTCGCTCCCCACGTCGTCCCGGACGAGCGAAGCGAAGATCCGGGACCCATACCGCGTGATGCCGCTTTTGGCACAACGCTTGTTGCTCTGCCTTCCATCCACTAGAACCGCCTGTGGTTTGGGTCCCCGCTTTCGCGGGGACGACAGCGAACGCGTGGCAACGGCGATGGCAGATAGCAACCTCCTCCAAAACATCACCGGCACCATCCTCCTCGCCGGCGCCGGCAAGATGGGCGGCGCGATGCTGACCGGGTGGCTTTCGGGCGGGCTCGACCCGCGCCGCGTCGCCGTGATCGATCCGTATCTCTCGCCGGAGATCACCGCGCTTGCCGCCAGGGGCGTCATGCTCAATCCGGATGTGACGACGGCCGGCCAGGTCGAGACGATGGTCGTCGCGGTGAAACCGCAGATGTTCCGCGAGGCCGGCGCCAAGCTGAAATCGTTCGTCTCGGAGAAGACATCCGTGGTCTCGATCATGGCGGGAACCACGATCGCCGCGCTCCAGGAGGTCTGCGGCGGCGCCGTGGTGCGCGCGATGCCGAACACGCCGGCCG
>NZ_JALBGZ010000628.1:0-3697 GCF_023006515.1 Bradyrhizobium sp. PRIMUS42 | reverse complement strand
CCCGGCTCGAAGCCTTCGACAACCCCGTCACCACCAGCGCGCCGATCAAGCTCGCACGCACGCCGTTCTTCTGCTCGGGCTGCCCGCACAACACTTCGACGCGGGTGCCGGAGGGCAGCCGCGCCATGGCCGGCATCGGCTGCCACGGCATGGCGCTGAGCATGCCGACCCGCCGCACCGATCTGATCTCGCATATGGGCGCCGAGGGCGTGAACTGGATCGGCCAGTCGCCCTTCACGACCGAGACCCACATCTTCCAGAATCTCGGCGACGGCACCTATACCCATTCCGGCCTGCTCGCCCTGCGCGCGGCATCGGCCGCCGGCATCAACATCACCTACAAGATCCTCTACAACGACGCTGTCGCGATGACCGGCGGCCAGCCGGCCGAAGGCAGCTTCAACGTCGCGCAGATCGCGCATCAGGTCTGGGCCGAAGGCGTCAAGCGGCTCGCGATCGTGTCGGACGATCCGACCAAGTACCCGCAAGGAAACTACTTCCCGCAAGGCGCGACCATCCATCACCGCCGCGAACTCGACGCCGTGCAGCGCGAGCTGCGCGACATCAAGGGCCTCACGGTCGTGATCTACGACCAGACCTGCGCGGCAGAGAAGCGCCGCCGCCGCAAGCGGGGGCTCTATCCCGACCCCGCCAAGCGTGCCTTCATCAACGAGCTGGTCTGCGAAGGCTGCGGCGATTGCTCGCAGGCTTCCAACTGCGTCTCGGTGCAGCCGCTGGAGACCGAGTTCGGCCGCAAGCGCCAGATTGACCAGTCCAACTGCAACAAGGACTATTCCTGCGTCGAAGGCTTTTGCCCGAGCTTTGTCACCGTGCACGGCGGTACGCTCAAGCGCATGAAAACGTCGGCCGTCGATTCCGGGCAGCTGTTCGCCGACCTGCCGCTGCCGCCGGCACGTGAGCTGGAAGGTCCCTACAACATTCTCGTCACCGGCATCGGCGGCACCGGCGTCATCACCATCGGCGCACTGCTCGGCATGGCCGCTCATGTCGACGGCCGCGGCTGCTCGGCGCTGGATTTCACGGGCCTGTCGCAGAAGAACGGCGCCGTGATGAGCCATGTCCGCATCGCCCCGAAGCCGGAGGACATCTCCGCGGTTCGCATCACCACCGGCGGCGCCGAAGTCATCCTCGGCTGCGACATGATCGTCTCGGCAGGTCCCTCCGCACTCAGCCGTGCCGAGCGCGGCGTGACGAAAGCGTTCATCAACGCCGATTTACAGCCGACCGCCAGCTTCGTGCAAAATCCCGATCTCGATTTCGAGATGGGCACGATGCAGACCGTGCTGCGCGACGCCGTCGGCGACAAGAACCTCGACATCATCGACGCCACGGGCATCGCTTCGGCGCTGATGGGCGATTCCATCGCGACCAATCCCTTCATGCTCGGCTTCGCCTTCCAGAAGGGCGTGATCCCGCTGTCGCTGGAGGCCCTGCTCCGCGCCATCGAGATCAACGGCGCCGCGATCGAGATGAACAAGCTCGCCTTCACCTGGGGCCGCCTTGCCGCCCACGACATGTCGCGGGTGCGCAGCGTGCTGCAGTTCAAGAACAGGGCTGCCGCGCCGACGAAATCGCTCGACGACATCATCGCGACCCGCGCCGAATTCCTGACCGGCTATCAGGACAAGACCTACGCCGACCGCTACCTTGCTGCCGTCGCCAGGGTGCGCAAGGCCGAGAGCGCGGCTTCGCCGGCGTCCACGGAGCTGACCGAGGCCGTCGCGAAGAACCTGTTCAAGCTGATGTCCTACAAGGACGAGTACGAGGTCGCACGGCTCTATACCGATGGCAGTTTTGCCAAGAAAGTGTCCGAAAAATTCGACGGCGATTTTACGCTGAAGTACCATCTGGCTCCGCCGATCTTCGCCAAGCGCGACAAGACAACGGGCCGGCTCCAGAAACAGGCGTTCGGCGGCTGGATGATCCACGCCTTCCGCCTGCTGGCCAGGCTCAAGTTCCTGCGCGGCGGCGCGTTCGATCCGTTCGGCCGCACCGAGGAGCGCCGAACCGAGCGCAAGCTGGTCGAGGATTATCTCGGCATGATCGACCAGCGCACCGCCGGGCTGAAGGCGGAGCAGATCCCGCTGCTGACGCGGCTCGCCCGCGTACCGGAGACGATCCGCGGTTTCGGCCACGTCAAGGAAGCCAACATCAAGCAGGCCTCGGCGGAGACGGCGCGGCTGATTGCTGAGCTGGAGAACAGCCGCTTTGCCGCGGCTGCGGAGTAGCGGGGCAGCCCGCACCCTCTCCACGTGATTGCGAGGAGCCCTTGCGACGAAGCAATCCCCGACTACCTCCGCGGCGGGATCTCTGGATTGCTTCGCTCCTCGCAATGACGTGGATATAGCGGAGACAACAGTTAGGCGGAGGCATCCGCAGCGCTTGTCATGCTGGCCACACTCCCCTCCGCCAGATGCCGGCCCGCAATATACCCGAACGTCAGTGCCGGCCCGAGCATAGTGCCCGGCCCCGGGCAATTCCCGTTCATGATCGAGCCCATGTCGTTGCCGCAGGCATGGAGGCCAGCAATCGGCGTGCCGTCCTCGCGCAGCACGCGCGCCCGCGCATCCACCTTCATGCCGATCGCGGTGCCGAGATCAGCCGGATGGATGCGCATCGCGAAGAACGGGGCGCGGAGGATCGGCGCGACGCAGGGATTGGGCTTGTGGCTGATATCGCCGAGGTGGCGCTGGTAGACGGTGCTGCCGCGGCCGAATTCGCCGTCGCGACCTTCTTTCGCATCGGCGTTGTAGTTCACGATCGTCGCCGTGAGCGCGGACGGCTTAACACCGATCTTGGTTGCGAGCTCTGCGAGATCAGGAGCCTCGATCAACTCGCCACTCGCCACATAACGCCGATAGCCGCGCGTAAACGGCTTGATGCGACCGAGGCCGTAAGCCCACAGGAACGCGCGGTCACAGATCAGGTAGAATGGCCGGTCCGGCTCGCCATTGCCATCGCGGAGCATGGCGAGCACGAATTCGTGGTACGACAGTGCTTCGTTGACGAAACGTCGGCCCGCTGCGTTGACGGCGATCACACCGGGCTTGGCGCGATCGGTCACCATATGCGGGAACACGCCGCGGCTGCCGTCGGCGCGGGGGAACAGCGAGGCCGGCACCCAATAAGCCGGGCTGGTCGCGTCCGTGTTGAGCGCGGCACTGACTTTGGCTGCGAGCCGAAGTCCGTCGCCCGTCGCTGATTTGTTCGTCGCCGAAGCAAATCCGGCCGCCGCCGGAAAAAGGCGCTTGCGCAACACGGCGTCATGCGAAAAGCCGCCGGTTGCCAGCACGACGCCACGACGCGCGGCGATCGGCCGGTCACGGGAGCCGTGACGGATCACCACGCCGCTGACACGATCACCCCGCATCGAGAGATCCTCGACGTCGGCGCTGAAAAGAATTTCAACCCGCCGCGAAAGCAGCGAGGCATAGAGCCGCGCAGCAAGCGCATTGCCAAGATGCAGCGTGCTGCCGCGCGGGCTGCGCAGCCGCTGCAATGCATATTCGGAAATCAGCCGCGCCGCGCGCAGGGTCGAGCGCAGCGATTTCCCCGCCTTCCGCAGGTGCGGAATGTCGAGACGATTGACCATCATCCCGCCGAGCAATGTGAACTCCGGGAGCGGTGGCCGCAATCGCGCAAAGGCGGCGCCCAGCCGCGCGCCATCGAACGCGAC
>NZ_JALBGZ010000627.1:0-3701 GCF_023006515.1 Bradyrhizobium sp. PRIMUS42 | reverse complement strand
AAGCGCACCAGCGCCGCGTTGACGCTCATGATGCCGGCCGCGCCGAAGCCCTGGATGATGCGCGCGATCGTCAGCAGCGGCAGCGTATGCGCCAGCGCGCAGAAGGCGGACGCCAGCGTGAACAGCACCAGCCCGACCAGATAGACGCGGCGATAGCCGACGATCTCGCCGAGCGAAGCCAGCGGCAGCAGCGAGATCGTGATCGCGAGCTGGTAGCCGTTGACGATCCAGATCGAAAAGGCCGGACTCGCATCCAGGTCGGCCGCGATCGTCGGCAGCGCGACATTGGCGATGGCGCTGTCGACCACCGCCATGATGATGCCGAGCGCAATGGTCAGCACCGCCTGGTTGCGCTGCGGCTGCGGCAGGCCGTCGGCATGCTCGATCGGGGCAGACGACATGATGGAGGCGCGCTTGATTCGAGCCGTGATTCATCTCCGAATAGGAAATTGCCGGATTGACGGCAACCCGTCAGGATACCAGCAGTTCCCGTAACGGCGCCGCGAACATGGATTTGGACGGCCGGCGCAGCCCTACCAGCGCGCTGTCGATTTTCCGAACATGTAGAGTGCGATGAGGCCGAACGTCACTGCCGTGGAGGAGATGATGACGGCGCGAACCCAATCGATCCGCTGTCGCTCCGCGCGGTTGAAATTGAGCACCATGAACAGGGCCTTCATGGCAAATCGGCGCATCGGGAGCCTCGCGACGGCCGCAGAATGTCACGGCCGATGCAAGCGGGCTTGATGCAGCTCAAGGGTCCTAGACCGCCGGCGGGTTCCGGTCGGTGAAGGTCGTCCGCTGGTGCCAGTAGGGGTAGGGCAGAGTGACCTTGCTCGCCGCGTCGAGCTTTGCGACCTGGTCCTTGGTCAGCGACCAGCCGACCGCGCCGAGATTTTCGCGGAGCTGCGTCTCGTTGCGCGCGCCGATGATCAGTGTCGACACGGTGGGGCGCTGCAGCAGCCAGTTCAGCGCGATCTGCGACACGCTCTTTCCGGTTTCCGTCGCGACCTCGTCGATGGCCTCGACGACACGATAGACGTGCTCGTCCGGCACCGGCGGGCCGAAATCGGCCGTCTTGGGCAGGCGGCTCACCTCGGGCTTCGGCTGACCCCGGCGGATCTTGCCGGTGAGGCGTCCCCAGCCGAGCGGCGACCAGACCACGGCGCCCAGCCCCTGGTCGAGGCCGAGCGGCATCAACTCCCATTCGTAGTCGCGCCCGATCAGCGAATAATAGGTCTGGTTGGCGACGTAGCGCGGGAAGCCATGCTTGTCGGCAACAGAGAGCGATTTCATCAGGTGCCAGCCGGAGAAATTCGAAACGCCGACGTAGCGGATCTTGCCGGCGCGCACGAGCACGTCGAGCGTGCCGAGCACCTCTTCGGGCGGAGTGAAGGCGTCGAAGCCATGAAGCTGGAACAGATCGATGTAGTCGGTGCCGAGCCGGCGCAGCGAACCGTCTATGGCTGCGAGCAGATGCTGCCGTGACGAGCCGATGTCGTTGGGACCGTCGCCGAAGCGGAAGGTTGCCTTGGTTGAGACCAGGACCTTGTCGCGGCGGCCTTTGATGGCTTCGCCGAGCACACGCTCGGACTCGCCGAGCGAATAGACGTCCGCGGTGTCGAACATCGACACGCCGGCCTCGAGACAGATGTCCAGCAGGCGCCGGGCTTCGGTCGCATCCGTCGTGCCCCACGCCGCGAGGCGGCCGACACCGCCGAACGTGCCGGTCCCGAGACTCAAGGCGGGCACCATGAGGCCCGACCGGCCCAAGCGTCGGTATTCCATCGATATGCTCCTCGGCTGACTGCTGATTGTTCGTCGCGGTCCTGGTGCCGAAGTTAGCGCAAGCGAACGCCTTGTCCTATCATGCGCTCACATACCGGCCCTGCTTGGGAGCAGCCTAGTCGTGCAGCAGCATGTCATCGAACGCTGCATCGGCGACCTGCGAGCGGACCGCTTTCGCCTGAGCCTCGCTTCTCGTTACAGGTGAGAGAAGGCAGGCGCGTTCGCTGTCATGCGCTGGCCGCGGCAAAAGTGTCAGGCCCCAGCCGACCAGAACCAGCACCGCAAGTCGGATCGCGATCACACCCAGCAACAGCTCCGATCCGCTTATCGTGGTGCGCGTCCTCATGTGCGCCAGCCTGATGCACGGAGCGCAACAAGACAATCTGGAATTGGCGAGCCTTGTCTTCGTCGCAAACGAAGGCTCGCGGCGATGACCGCTCGGCAACCGGCATGAGACAGAGTTGGTGGAAGCGCCTCGCCGCGCTCGAGCGCTGGGCGCAGTCCCTCGATGATCAGCCCACGCAATGTCCGAGCAATTCCGGATGCGCGGCGCAGATGTGATGCGCACCGGCGTCCCTGAGCTCGGCCTCGCTGCCATAGCCATAGAGCACGCCGATGGCGGTCATGCCGTTGGTGCGGGCGCCGACCACGTCATGGCTGCGGTCGCCGATCATGACCGCACCGCTCGCATCGACCCTGGTCTCGTCGAGCGCGTAGCGCAGCAGGTCGCGCTTGTCGACGCGCGTGCCGTCGAGCTCGGAGCCGAACACACGCTCGAAATAGGGCTTCAGGCCGAAATGATCGACGATGCGGGTGGCGTAGACCGCGGGCTTGCTGGTCGCGACGAACATGCGCGGCGTCGTCGCGGTCAGCGTCGTCAGCGTGTCCACGATGCCGGCATAGGCTTCGTTCTCGAACAGGCCGATATCGCTGAAGCGCTCGCGATAGAGCAGCAGCGCGCGGTCGGCGAGTTCGTCGGTTCCGGTGAGCTTCTTCAGGCTGGCATGCAGCGGCGGCCCGATGCACCAGGTCAGTTCGTCCTCGCTCGGCACCGCGACGTCCAGCCGCTCCAGCGCGTACTGGATCGAGCGCGTGATCCCCGGCTTCGGGTTGGTCAGCGTGCCGTCGAGATCAAAAAAGATTGTCACCATCCGGGCGGGACCTGCGTTGATACTGCCGTCTGTTGCTAGTTGGCTGGGGTTCCAAGTCAAGGTCCGATTTTGGTCGATTGCATCGATGCCATGCGAATAGCTCGGTTTATCGCTGTCTTGTGCCTGGCCCTCTGGCTGTCGCCGGCGCTCGCAGAGGAGGCGCCGCCGCCCGTCGCGCCTCCGAAGGCGGAGGAGCCCGCGAAGCCGGCGGAGAAGCCGGCTGACGCGCGCGAGAGCGATACGCGGGAGTCGATCTGCCTGATCGTGGAGGCGGCCGCGCGCGATGCCAATCTTCCGCTGGAATTCTTCGCCCGGGTGATCTGGCAGGAGAGCCGCTTTCAAGCCGATGCGGTGGGCCCCACGACGCGCAGCGGCGAGCACGCACAGGGGATCGCGCAGTTCATGCCGGGCACCGCCAGCGAGCGCGGGCTGCTCAATCCGTTCAATCCGGTGCAGGCATTGCCGAAGTCGGCGGAGTTCTTGAGCGAGCTGCGCAGCCAGTTCGGCAATCTCGGCCTTGCCGCGGCGGCTTACAATGCCGGTCCGCGGCGCGTGCAGGAATGGCTCGCCGGCACCGGGTCGATGCCGGAGCAGACCCGCAACTACGTCTTCGCCATCACCGGCACGAGCGTCGATGCCTGGGCCAAGGCGGGAGCGACCGGCAAGGGCCCGCCGAGTTCGCCGCCGACCAGCTGCCGTGATCTGATGGCGCTGCTCAAACGCGCGCCGAATGCCTTCGTCGCCGAGCTCGAGCAGCATGTG
>NZ_JALBGZ010000626.1:0-3701 GCF_023006515.1 Bradyrhizobium sp. PRIMUS42 | reverse complement strand
CACGCCGGGCGAAATCACGGCGCGGTTCGGCGCGCGGTTCTCCACACTGCTCGCCCATGCGCTGGGGCAGGGCGATGCCCCGATCAGTCCGCGCAAACCGCTGCCCGACTACATCGTGGAGAAGCGCTTTGCCGAGCCGATCGCGACCGACACCATGATCGCGATGACGCTGTCGCGGCTCGCCGACACGCTGATCGCCTCCATGGAGAAACAAGGCAAGGGCGCGCGCCGGCTCGAGGCGGCGTTCTTCCGCACCGACGGCGTGGTGCGCGCGATCATGGTCGAGACCGGACGCCCCGTAACGCGAAGCGCGGTGATCGACCGGCTGTTCCGCGAGCGGCTCGATGCGCTCGCCGATCCGCTCGACCCCGGCTTCGGCTTCGATATGGTGCGCCTGTCGGCGAGCCGCACCGAGATCGTGGTGCAGGAGCAGCGCGATCTCGATGCCCATGTCCACGACAATGACGAGTTGGCCGCGTTGATCGATCGTATCGCCGCGCGCATCGGCGGAAAGCGCGTCGTCGTGCACCTGCCGCAGGACACCCATATCCCTGAATGTGCGGCGACGGCCGCGCCGGCGCAGCATCATCTCGCTGCCGCCATGCAGGCCGAATGGCCCGCACGTGTCGAGAGCGAGCCGCCGCTGCGCCCCTTAAGGCTGTTCGACAAGCCGGAGCCGATCAAGGTGCCGTTCGCCGCCGTGCCGGATGGTCCGCCGCATCAATTCACCTGGCGCCGCGCGTTGCATGCGGTGGTGCGGGTGGAGGGGCCCGAGCGCATCGCGATGGAATGGTGGCGCCAGGACGGCAAGCAGCTCACGCGGGACTATTTCCGCATCGAGGATGCCGAGGGCCTGCGCTTCTGGATCTTTCGCGACGGTCTTTACGAGGGGGAGTGCTTCGATGCCGAGGGCAAGCCCACTCCTCCGGGCTGGTATGTGCACGGTCTCTTCGCATGAACACATCAGCTTATGCCGAGATCGGCATCACCACCAACTTCTCTTTCCTGCGCGGCGGCTCGGATCCGCGCGCCTATGTGCATCAGGCGAGCAAGCTCGGCCTTCCCGCGATCGGCATCGCCGACCACAACACGCTGGCCGGCGTGGTGCGGGCCTACAAGGAACTCGACAACGACAAGGTGCTGCACAAGCCGAAGCTCCTGATCGGCGCACGCATCGTCTTCGTCGACGGCACCCCCGACATTCTTGTCTATCCGCGCGACCGTGCGGCCTATGGCCGGCTCTGTCAGCTTCTCACCAGGGGCAAGCGCGGCGACGACATCACGCGCATCGAGAAGGGCGAGTGCCGTCTCACCTTCGCCGATCTCCTGGAATTCTCGGAAGGCCAGCTCTTGATCCTGACGCTGCCGCATCGCTTCGAGCCGGCGCAGGCGCTGGATGTTCTTGCCAAGCTCAGGACAAGCAGCGCTGAGGGCGTATGGCTGGCGGCGAGCCTGATCTATCGCGGCGATGACCGGCGCCGCCTGGCGGGGCTTGATGATCTCGCGGCAAAGGCAAAAGTGCCGCTGCTCGCGACCAACGAGGTGCTCTATCACGATGCCGGCCGCCGTCCGCTTCAGGACGTGCTGACCTGTATCCGGGAAAAGACCACGATCGAGGCGGTCGGACGGAAGCTGGAAGCCAATGCCGAACGGTTCTTGAAGACGCCGCGGGAGATGGCCCGGCTGTTCCGCGATTTTCCTGAAGCGATCGCGGAGACCATGCGCTTTGCGGGCAAGATCGATTTCTCGCTCGACCAGCTCAAGTACCAATATCCGGACGAGCCGGTGCCGCCGGGAAAGACCGCCCAAGGGCATCTGGAGGATTTGACCTGGGCGGGCGTCGACAAATATTTCGGCGGCAAGATCGATGACAAGTTGCGCGCGACGCTCAAGAAGGAGCTCGCGCTGATCGCCGAGCTGAAATACGCGCACTATTTCCTCACCGTGCACGACATCGTGCACTATGCGCGCAGCCAGAACATTTTGTGCCAGGGGCGGGGATCGGCGGCGAATTCGGCCGTGTGCTACGTGCTCGGCATCACCTCGGTCGATCCGACCAAGGTCGATCTGTTGTTCGAGCGCTTCATCTCCAAGGAGCGACTGGAGCCGCCCGATATCGACGTCGATTTCGAGCATTCGCGGCGCGAGGAGGTGATGCAATATGTCTATCGCCGCTACGGCCGCCACCGCGCCGCGATCATCGCCACCGTCATCCATTACCGTCCGCGCAGCGCCATCCGCGACGTCGGCAAGGCGCTGGGCCTGACCGAGGACGTCACCGCCGCGCTCGCCGACACCGTCTGGGGAAGCTGGGGCAAGGGCCTCAACGACATGCAGGTCAGGCAGGCCGGCCTCGATCCGCAAAATCCCATGATCAACCTCGCGGTCGAGCTTGCGACCGAGCTGATCGAATTCCCCCGCCATCTCTCCCAGCATGTCGGCGGCTATGTGCTGACGCAGGACCGGCTCGACACCTATGTGCCGATCGGCAATGCCGCGATGGACGACCGTACCTTCATCGAATGGGACAAGGACGACGTCGACGCGCTTCATATGATGAAGGTCGACGTGCTCGCGCTGGGCATGCTGACCTGCATCAGGAAGTGCTTTGACTTGATCGACGAGCACAAGGGCGAGCGTTTCGTGCTGGCGAGCGTTCCTCAGGACGATCCCAAGGTTTACGACATGCTGTGTGCCGGGGAGTCGCTCGGTGTCTTCCAGGTCGAGAGCCGCGCGCAGATGAACATGCTGCCGCGGCTGAAACCGCGGACCTTCTACGATCTCGTCATCGAGGTCGCGATCGTGCGGCCCGGGCCGATCCAGGGCGACATGGTGCATCCGTATTTGCGGCGGCGGAATGGTCAGGAGGAGGTTCGTTATCCCTCGCCATCGCCCGAGCATGGCCCCGCAGACGAACTCTACAAGGTGCTGCACAAGACGAAAGGCGTACCCCTGTTCCAGGAGCAGGCGATGCGGATTGCCATCGAGGCAGCAAAATTCACCTCCGAGGAAGCCAACGGCCTGCGCCGCTCGATGGCGACCTTCCGCAATGTCGGCACTATCGGCCAATACGAGGAGAAGCTGATCGGAAACATGGTAGCGCGCGGCTACGATGCCAACTTCGCCAGGAGCTGCTTCGACCAGATCAAGGGGTTTGGCTCCTACGGCTTTCCGGAGAGCCATGCGGCAAGCTTCGCGCAGCTCGTCTATATCTCGTCATGGCTGAAGCATTATCACCCGGATGCCTTCTGCTGCGGGCTCCTTAACTCGCAGCCCATGGGCTTTTACGCGCCGGCGCAGATCGTCGGCGATGCCCGCAAGAACGGCGTCGCGATTCGCGACATCGACGTGTCCTACAGCTTTGCGCAAAACACGCTGGAGAATACTGAAGGCAGATACTGCGCCGTGCGCCTGGGTTTCCGCCAGATCGACGGCTTCCACTGGCTGGATGAAGATGAGGAGCGGCTGAAGCGCTCCCAGCCGTCATTCCGGGGCGCGCGTAGCGCGAGCCCGGAATCCATCGGGCCGCACACGCCTGGCGGAATGGATTCCGGGCTCGATGCTGACGCATCGCCCCGGAATGACAATGTGGAGAGGGTGCTGGACTGGGCTGACCGCATCGTCGCCGCGCGCACCCGGCGGCCCTTCACCTCGCTCGAGGATTTCGCCCGCGACACCGGCCTGCCCAAGCGCGCGCTGAT
>NZ_JALBGZ010000625.1:0-3715 GCF_023006515.1 Bradyrhizobium sp. PRIMUS42 | reverse complement strand
CGCCGAGCTCTTGCGGGACGCCTGATCGGCCTGCGCGGCCCGCCCCCCCACGCCAGACCCGCTTGACGGGGCGGAGCGGCGGAACATCAATGTCATCGAAACGTCATCGCTCTAACACATGCTCCGGCCGGTTTTGCGCGTAAGTCGCAAGGTAAGGCGAGACAGGATGGACCGACTTCTGATGGATTCCGCGCAAACCATTGAAATTAAAGAGAAAATCCAGGAGACCGAAAGCCTGCCGGCGATCGCATCGAGCCCCGAGCGATTCATCAACCGCGAGCTTTCCTGGCTGCATTTCAATCGTCGCGTCCTGGAGGAATCGGTCAATCCGAGCCACCCCATGCTCGAGCGCGTGCGATTCCTGTCGATTTCAGCGAATAACCTCGACGAATTCTTCATGGTCCGCGTCGCCGGCATCAAGGCCCAGGTGCGCGAGGGCATTGCCGAACGCAGCCCCGACGGCCTGACGCCATCCGAGCAGCTCGCGCTGATCAACCGCACCGTCTCCGAACTCGCCTCCGACCAGCAGGCGATCTGGCGCGACCTGCGCGGCACGCTGGCCGATGTCGGCATCGTGCTGGTTGAGGGCAAGGAAGTCACGAAGGCGGAACGGACCTGGATCGAGGACTACTTCCTCAGCAATGTGTTCCCCCTGCTGACGCCGCTGGCGATCGACCCGGCCCACCCCTTCCCGTTCATCCCGAGCCTCGGCTTCACCATCGCGCTCCAGCTCACGCGCGCCGCCGACGGCAAGCAGATGAACGCGCTGATCCGCATGCCCGGCAAGATCGACCGCTTCATCCGCCTGCCGGCTGACGGCAAGGTCGTCCGGTTGATCTCACTGGAGCAGGCGACCGCCCTGTTCATCAACCGCCTGTTCCCCGGCTACAATCTGCACGGCCAGGGCGCTTTCCGCATCATCCGAGACTCCGAACTCGAAATCGAGGAAGAGGCCGAAGACCTCGTCCGCCTGTTCGAGACCGCGCTGAAGCGCCGCCGCCGCGGCTCGGTGATCCGGCTCGAGATCGACGCCAAGATGCCGGAAGAGCTGCGCAACTTCGTGCAGCATGCGCTCTCGGCCGCCGACGACGAGGTGTTCCTGGTCGACGGCGTGCAGGCGATGAACGAGCTCTCGCAGCTCACCCGCCTCGACCGGCCCGATCTCGAATTCACCCCGTACGTGCCGCGCCATCCCGAGCGCGTGCGCGAGCATGGTGGCGACATCTTTGCCGCGATCCGGCAGAAGGACCTCGTCGTCCATCACCCCTACGAATCCTTCGACGTGGTGGTGCAGTTCCTGCAGCAGGCGACGCGCGACCCCGATGTCGTCGCCATCAAGCAGACGCTCTACCGCACCTCCAGCAACTCGCCGATCGTGCGCGCGCTCGTGGAAGCCGCCGAGGCCGGGAAATCCGTCACGGCGTTGATCGAATTGAAGGCGCGCTTCGACGAGGAAGCCAACATCCGCTGGGCACGCGACCTCGAGCGAGCCGGCGTGCAGGTCGTCTATGGCTTCCTCGAACTGAAGACGCACGCAAAACTCTCGATGGTGGTACGCCGCGAGGGCGGCAGCCTCACCACCTATGTTCATACCGGCACCGGCAATTATCACCCGGTCACCGCGCGCATCTACACCGACCTCTCCTACTTCACCTCCGATCCGACCATCGGCCGCGATGCCGCGCGCGTGTTCAATTTCATCACCGGCTATGCCGCGCCGAGCGATCTGGAAAAGATGGCGGTGTCGCCGCTGACCTTGCGCAAGCGCATCATCGAACACATCCAGGGCGAGACCGCGCATGCACGGCACAGCCGGCCCGGTGCGGTCTGGATGAAGATGAACGCGCTGGTCGACCCCGACATCATCGACGCGCTCTACGAGGCCTCACAGGCCGGCGTGCAGGTCGAGCTCGTGGTGCGCGGCATCTGTTGCCTGCGCCCCGGCATTCCCGGCCTGTCCGAGAACATCCGCGTCAAGTCGATCATCGGACGCTTCCTGGAACACGGCCGAATCTACTGCTTCGGCATGGGCCAGGGCCTGCCGAGCGCGAAAGCGGCTGTGTATATCTCCTCGGCCGACATGATGCCGCGCAACCTCGACCGCCGCGTCGAGGTGCTGTGTCCGCTGCAAAATCCCACGGTGCATCAGCAGGTTCTCGAGCAGATCATGGTCGCCAACCTGAAGGACAATGAGCAGAGCTGGCAATTGTTGCCGGACGGGTCCTCAACGCGTATGAAGACCGCGAAGGGCGAGGAGCCTTTCAATGTCCACAACTACTTCATGACAAATCCGAGTCTGTCTGGCCGTGGAAAGTCGCTCAAGGAATCCTCGCCGCGTCGTCTCACGCGCCGGAACGAACGCCATCAATCCTGATCAGGGATTTCCGACGTGAAGCGGCCGCGCAAGCGCGGCTCGAGCGTCGCAGTCATTGATATCGGTTCCAACTCGGTCCGTCTCGTCGTCTACGAGGGGCTGACGCGGAGCCTCATTCCGATCTTCAACGAGAAGACGCTGTGCGGCCTCGGGCGCGAGGTGCAGAGCACCGGCCTGCTCGCACCCGACGCCGTCGACAAGGCGCTGACCTCGCTCAAGCGCTTTCGCGCCTTGTGCCGTGTGATGCAGGTCGGACGCGTGTTCGCGATCGCGACCGCCGCCTGCCGCGACGCTTCCAACGGCCCCGATTTCATCGCCAAGGCCGAACGCATCTGCGCCGTGAAGATCGAGATCCTGTCGGGCCCGCGCGAGGCGCGGCTGTCGGCCCTCGGTGTGATCTCGGGCATCCATCATCCCGACGGCATCGTCGGCGACCTCGGCGGCGGCTCGCTCGAATTGATCGACGTGCGCAGGAACAGCGTGCGCAGCGGCGTGACGCTGCCGCTCGGCGGACTCGCACTCCAGGATCTCGCACACAAATCGCTCAAGCGCGCCGACCGCATCGTGCGCGAGGCGCTCGACGAGGTGCAGCAGCTCACTGCTGGCCGCGGCCGCACCTTCTATGCCGTCGGCGGCACCTGGCGCGCGCTCGCGCGCATCCACATCATCCAGAGCGGCTATCCGCTCCAGGTGATGCACGGCTATTCGATTTCCGCGGCCGAAGCGCTCGATTTTTCGCGCCGGCTGCGCCGTCTTGCGGCCAGCAATATGCTCGCCGACATCGAGATCGTCGCCGATGCAAGGCGCCCGCTCCTCACCTATGCCGCGCTGGTGCTCGAGCACATCATCCGGGTCGCCAAACCAAAGACCATCGTGTTCTCGACCTTCGGCGTACGCGAAGGCCTCTTGCACGAGAAGCTGCCGGAGTCCGAACGCAACAAGGACGGGCTGATCTGCGCGGCCGAAGAGCTCAACCAGCTCCTGTCGCGCTCAGCCAAGCACGCCCGCGAGCTGATCGCCTGGACCGATCGTCTGGCGCGCGTCGTGAAGCTGCGCGAGACCGAAGAGGACCGCCGCCTGCGCCACGCCGCGTGCCTCTTGTCCGACATCGGCTGGCGCGTGCATCCCGATCATCGCGGCGAGCAGACGCTGAGCCTCGTCGTCAACGGCAATTTCGGCGCGATCACCCACACCGAGCGCGCCTTCGTCGGCCTGTCCGTGTTCTATCGCTATGCGGGCCTCAGCGAGGAGAACCAGCCGCCGGTCACGATGCAGGAGCTGCTGACGCCGGCGCAGCTCGAACGCGCCCGCCTGCTGGGCGCGGCCTTCCGCGTCGCCCAT
>NZ_JALBGZ010000624.1:0-3721 GCF_023006515.1 Bradyrhizobium sp. PRIMUS42 | reverse complement strand
TGGCGAGCGCGCCGGCGATGCCGGCGGTGGAAGCTCCGATGAGATGGCGGCGATTGAGGTCCATGACGCGTCCTCCGGCGGACGCGGGCGTCCGCGCGGATTAGGTAGCGCAGCGGGGCCGGGGTCGTGAGGTTTGTTCGCGGTAGGGTTAAATGTTTACGCAGAAGGCGGTGCCGTAGGGTGAGCAAAGCGAAGCGTGCCCCCGATTTGAAGGCAGATGGAACGAGATGGTGGGCACGGCGCAAGCGCGCCTTTGCCCACCCTACGAAACCTGCGTGTTCCGCGCCTTCCTTGCCAGCCCCACCATCTCCATCAGCATGGCTTCCCCCGCATCCACCAGCTCCTCCAGCGTGATGCGCGGCGCCCCCTTGCGGCGCACCGCGCCGCTGCGTGCGAGCAGGGGGATATGGATGAACGCCGCAAGCTGCGGACCACCCGCCCTCACGTTCTCGATCGCGCGCCAGCTCAAGTAGTTGCAGAGATAGGCGCCGGCATCGCGCGAAGGTCGTGCATCGATGCCGGTCAGGCGCGCGGCGCGCAATAGTCTTGCCGTGTGCGGGCCGAACGTCATTGCGTCCGCATGGCCGGCAATGCCGCGCTTGCTGGAGCGGGTGTTGGCGGCATCGGGCCAGAGCATGGTGACGGCGTTGCGCGCGCGGGTCTCGATCCGCAGGTAAGGCGTGCGCGCAGCGAGACCGAACATCAGAAGCGCATCCGGCCTCATTTTCGCGAGCACCTCCGGCAATTGCCGGTCGACCGCAGCGTAGGTGACCGGGAAGATGTGGCTGGAGATCGCGACATCATCGAGCGCCGGACGGCGCAGTTGCGCCAGCCGCGCGACCAGCGGCTGGGTCGGATTATAGGGCGCGCCGGGAAACGGCCCGAAGCCGGTGAGGAGAATGCGGAGTCTTTCGCTCATTGCAGCAACTCCAACATCTGCTCGGCGGCAAGGGCCGGCGTGAGATGGCCGTCGGCGACTTCCGCCTCGATCTTCCGGACTTTCGTCCGCACCGACGCCTCGCTGCGCAATCGCGCCAGCATCCGCTGCTCCAGCATCGACCACATCCACTTCACCTGCTGCTCGCGCCGACGCGCGGCGAAGTCGCCGGAGGCGTTCATCGCCTTGCGGTGATCCAAAACCTTCTGCCAGATTTTCGCGATGCCATCGCCGGTCAGCGCCGAATAGGTCTCGACCGGCGGATGCCAATGCTCGGACCGCGGGCTGAGGATGTGCAGCGCGCCGCGATAATCGGCGGCGGTGATCTTGGCGCGCTTGAGGTTGTCGCCGTCGGCCTTGTTGATCGCGATCATGTCGGCGAGCTCGACCAGGCCCTTCTTGATGCCTTGCAGTTCATCGCCGCCGCCGGGCAGCATCAGGGCCAGGAAGAAATCGGTCATGTCGCAGACCGCGGTCTCGGACTGGCCGATGCCGACGGTCTCGACTAGCACGACATCGAAGCCGGCGGCTTCGCACAAGAGCATGGCCTCGCGCGTCTTGGCCGCAACGCCGCCGAGCGTGCCCGAGGACGGTGAGGGACGGATGAACGCATCATTGGACGCGGACAGCCGCGCCATCCGCGTCTTGTCGCCCAGGATCGAGCCGCCGCTGCGCGCCGAGGACGGGTCGACCGCGAGCACGGCGACCTTGTTGCCCTGTTCGATGAGGTAAGTGCCAAGCGCATCGATGGTGGTGGATTTGCCGACGCCCGGCGATCCCGTGATACCGACGCGAAACGCCTTGCCGGTGTCGGGCAGCAGCAACTGCACCAGCTCGCGCGCCAGCGCCTGATGGTCGCCGCGCCGGCTCTCCACCAGCGTGATGGCTCGGGCGAGAGCGGCGCGACTGCCGGCGCGAAGCTCCTTGGCGAGGGTCTTGATGTCGAGCGAGGCCTTCTTCTCAGTCATGCCCTGCTTTACAACGCCGAGGCGAGGCAGGCGAGGCCCGCCCGCCCGATATCACCGGGATGCTGCCGCCGCCGTCTGCGGCTGTTTCACCTTGCGCCACACCCACACCATCACCGGCCACAGCAGGGCGCCGATCGCCATGGCGGCGAGGATGGCTGCGACCGGACGTTCGAAGAACGGCAGGATGCTTCCGTCCGACTTGATCAGCGAGGTGACAAAGGCCTGCTCAACCATGGTGCCCATGACGATGCCGAGCACCATGGCGGCGACGGGATAGCCGTTCGCCTCCATGACATAGCCGATCACGCCGAAGGCGGCGACGGTGACGACGCCGAACATGTTGTTGCCGATTGCGAACGAGCCGACCGCGCAGCACAGCATGATGATCGGCATCACGGTCGAGCGCGGCGCCAGCAGGATATAGGCCGCGACCCGGATCATGGCGATGCCGAGCGGGATCATCATGATGTTCGCGATGATGAACATCAAATAGATCGCGTACATGCTCGACGCCTTCTCGGTGAACAGCGTCGGGCCCGGATTGAGGCCCTTCATGTAGAGCACGCCGATCGCGATCGCGGCGATGGTGTCGCCGGGGATGCCGAACAGCAACGAGGGCACCCAGCCCGAGGCGATGCTGGCATTGTTGCTGGCGCCGGCCTCGACCAGGCCCTCGACATGGCCGGTGCCGAACTTTTCAGGCTCCTTGGAGAAGCGTTTCGACATCGCATAGGAGACCCAGGCGGCCATGTCGGCACCGGCACCCGGCAGCACGCCGATGATGATGCCGACGATGTTCCCGCGGGTCATCTGCCAGTGATACATCTTGGTCAGCTTCCACTGGCCGGCCATGATGCTTCCGAATTTTCGTCGCGGCAGCGGCGGCGGCTCGGGTGTCAGCATCGCGCGCATCACCTGCGCCACCGCGAACACGCCGACCAGCGCCGGGATCGGCTCGATGCCGCCAAAGAGATCGGTGAGGCCGAAGGTGAAGCGCGGGATGCCGCCGGGATTCTCGATGCCGACGCAGGAGACGAGCAAGCCGAGGAACATGCCGGCGATCGCCTTCACCGGCGAGGAGCGTGCGACCAAGGTGGCGCACATCAGGCCGAGCAGCGCCAGCCAGAAATATTCGTAGGTCGAGAACGACAGCGCGATCTCGGCAAGGGGCGGCGCCAGGATCATCAGCGACAGCACGCCGGCGATGCCGCCGACGGCGGAGAACCAGACGCCGGCCCCGAGCGCGAGCTCGGCCTGGCCCTTGCGGGTCATGGCATAGGCCTCGTCGGCATAGGCGGCGGAGGCGGGCGTGCCGGGAATGCGCAGCAATGCGCCCGGAATGTCACCGGAGAAGATCGCCATCGAGGACGCCGCGACGATGGTCGCGATGGCCGCGATCGGCGACAGATAGAAGGTGACGGGGACGAGCAGGGCGGTCGCCATCGTTGCCGACAGGCCGGGCAGCGAGCCGATCACGAGCCCGTACACGGAGGCTGCGAACATCGCGATGATGACCTCCCAGGTGGAGATCAGCGCGAATGCTTCAATCAGGGTCTTGAGCATGGGGGGATTACCAGGGCGTCGGCAGCAGGCCGGCAGGAAGCGGCACACGCAGCAGCTTGCCGAAGATGAGGTGGATGGCGAACGGCGACAGCGCGGCAAGCGGCAGCGCCAGCTTCCACTTCGCGCCGAGCGCGGTGGAGGTTACGTAGACCATGATCGCCGCAGTGATGATGAAGCCGAGCCGGTCGGCGGCGGCAACGTAGAACAGCAGCAGCGCCGGCGGCAGCAGGGCGCGCAGGCCGTAGAGCTTGCC
>NZ_JALBGZ010000623.1:0-3724 GCF_023006515.1 Bradyrhizobium sp. PRIMUS42 | reverse complement strand
CCGACGGTGGTCTTGAGGCCGGTGACGCCGCAGAAATGCGCGGGCATCCTGATCGAGCCGCCGGTGTCGGAGCCAAGTGCCGCATAAGTCAGCCGCGCCGCAACCGCCGAACCGGAGCCGGATGAGGACCCGCCGGTGATGTGGGCGACGTTCCAGGGATTACGCACCGGGCCGTAATGGGCGTTGTGTCCGGTCGGGCCGTAGGCGAATTCGGCGAGGTGCAGCGTGCCGAGGCGCACCTGTCCGGCATCCTTCAGCCGCTGCAGAGCCGTAGACGTGACGGTTGGCACGAAGTCGCGGCGGATCAGCGAGCCGCAGGTCGAAACCTTGCCGGCATCGTAATACATGTCCTTGTGCGCGAGCGGCACGCCGTGCAGCGGACCACGAACATTGCCCCTGGCGAGTTCGGAATCGGCAGCTTCCGCCGCCTTCAATGCTGCCTCGGCCTCGACCGACATGAAGGCGTTGAGATGCGGCTGCCACTGCGTGATGCGCTGCAGCAGCGCGCGCGTCACCTCATGCGAGGACACCTGCTTCATCGCGATCGCGCGCGCGACCTCGGTGAGCGTCATCAATGCTGGCTCGGTGCTCATTTCGAGACCTTCTGCGTCTGCACGATCGGATAGAGTGCGGGCTCGAGGTCGAAAGGCAGCGTGCCGGCGATGGCCTCGAAGCCTTCGAAGGCAGGCCCGATGGAGTTGGAGATGCGCATCGCGATCTCGTCGTCCACGGGGACGCCGGCGATTTGCGCGATCGGCTTGATCTCTTTCGGTGTCGGTCTCGTCATGCGGTCTTCTCCCTGGGCGCGCGGCTATGGCCTGAACCCGGTATGGCCATGTAGCACGCGGCCTCGTGGCCCATTCTATCGAGCGCAGTGAGCTTTGGTGTCGCATTTGCGCAGAGCGGCTCCGCAAACGGGCAACGGGTGTGGAAGCGGCAGCCCGAGGGCGGATCGATCGGATTGGGCGGATCGCCCGTGATCGGCGGCGTCTCGGTGCGCCTGTCGGGGTCGGAGGACGGCATCGCAGCGAGAAGCGCGCGCGTGTAGGGATGCGCTGGGCTATCCCAGACCTGGTCGACCGGACCGAGCTCGACGACCTCGCCGAGATACATCACCAGCACGCGATCCGAGATGTAGCGGACGACGTTGAGGTCGTGGCTGATGAACAGATAGGTCAGGCCGAACTCGCGCTTGAGATCGGCCAGCAGATTGAGCACCTGCGCCTCGACGGATTTGTCGAGCGCGGAGACGGCTTCATCCAGGATCACCAGCCTTGGCGACAAGGCCAGTGCTCGCGCGATGTTGACGCGTTGGCGCTGGCCGCCGGAGATCTCGTGCGGATAGCGGCTCGCGAAATTTTCCGGGCGCAAGCCGACCTTGCCGAGCAACTCGCGCGCGAGGGTGCGCGCCGCGCCGTCGGCCATGCCGTGGACCTTGGGGCCGAAGGCGATCGATTCCTCGATGGTCAGGCGCGGATTGAGCGAGGCGTACGAGTCCTGGAACACCATCTGCATGCCGCGGCGCAGTTCGCGCAGCGACAGCGACTGTCCGACGGTCATGCCGTCATAGATGATGTCGCCGGTATCGCGCGGCATCAGATGCATGAGCAGCCGCGCCGTGGTCGACTTGCCGCAGCCGGATTCGCCGACGATGCCGACGGTCTCGCCCTTGGCAACAGTGAAGGAGACATTGTCGACGGCGCGCACGGTTCGCTTGGCGGCGAACAGCCCGCCGCGCACCGGAAAATGCTTGGTCAGGCCGTTGACCTGCAGCAGGGGCTGCGCGACGCCGCCGACGTCCTCGACGGGCTCAAGCATTTCGACGGATGTGTTGTTCTCGCTCATGGCTAGTTCCTGATGTCCATGGCGCTGCGCAGGCCGTCCGAGAGCAGGTTGAAGCAGATCGAAACCGCGAAGATCATTGCGCCCGGCAATGCTGCGACCCAGGGATTGACGTAGATTGCGGTCCGCAAGGTGTTCAGCATCAGTCCCCATTCAGGCTCCGGCGGCTTGGTGCCGAGACCGAGGAAAGAAAGACCGGCGGCCAGGATCATCGAGACCGAAATGAGACTGGTGGCATAGACGAAAATCGACCCCAGCACATTGCCGAGGATGTGCACGCGCATGATGGTGAAGGGCCCGGCGCCCGAGGCACGCGCGGCCTCGACGAAATCCATGTTGCGCACGCCTGTCGTGACGCTCTCGGCGACGCGGGTGATCTGCGGCACGAACACGACCGTCAACGACACGATGGAATTGAGGATGCCGGCGCCGAGTGCGCCGGAGATCGCGATCGCCAGCAGCACCGACGGGAAGGCATAGAACACGTCGACCGTCCGCATGATCGCCGTGTTGAGCTTGCCGCCGACATAACCGGCGACGAGGCCGAGCGAGGTGCCGATGCAGAAGGCGAGGATCACGGGCAAAATGCCGATGACCAGCGACAGCCGTCCGCCATAGATCAGGCGCGCCAGCATGTCGCGGCCGAGCTCGTCGGTGCCGAGCGGGTAGCCCGCTGTGCCGATGTGGCGCAGGCGGCGGATCATCGAGCCCTTGTAGGGATCTTCCAGACCCAGCCATGGCGCGAGGATCGCCGAGAGGAAGATCAGCAGCAGCACCAGCGCGCAAGCCATGCTGACCTTGTCGCGCCTGATACGGCGGCCGACGGTCGCCCAATAGCCGCGCGCCTTGGTCGTGGGCGCGGCCTGGAGCGCGGCGTCGGTGGTGGCGGACAACGGAAGCTCGCTCATTGGCTGGCTCCCCTTGCGCATTGGTGTAGTCGGAGCGAGCCCGAAAGGCAGTGCACCTCTCCCGCTTGCGGGAGAGGTCGGCGCAACGCGCCGGGTGAGGGCTTTCCCCTCTGGAGGGTTCTCGCGAGTGGAGACACCCTCTCCCCGTCCCTCCCCCGCAGGCGGGGGAGGGTGCGCACCGTTTGCTTGGTTACAGCTGGGCTCATCCCGTCAGCCCCGCTTGATGCGCGGGTCGATCGCGGCTTGCGCGATGTCGACCAGGAGATTGAGGAAGACGAAGAACAGCGCCAGGATCAGGATCGTGCCCTGCAGCAGCGGCAGATCGCGCTGGAAAATTGCCGAGTTGAGCAGGAAGCCGGAACCCGGCCAGGAGAACACGGTCTCGATCAGGATCGAGCCGCCGAGCATATAGCCGAGCTGAAGCCCCATCACCGCAAGCGCCGTGGGCGCGGCGTTCTTGATGACGTGGCGGAACACGCCACGCTCGTGCAGGCCTTTTGCGCGTAAAGCCTCGACGAAGTCCTGGCTGAGGATATCGCCGGTGAGCGCGCGTACGGTACGGGTGACGATGCCCATCGGAATCACCGACGTCGTGATTGCCGGCAGCACCAGATATTTCAGGTGAGCCCAGTCCCAGGCCCAGGAGTTGGAGCCGTTGGGCCCGGCACCGACCGCGGGCAGCCAGTTCAGCTGCACCGAGAAAATGATGACGAGCACCATGCCGAGCCAGTAATGCGGCACCGACACGCCGGCGATGGCGAAGGAGGTCGCGACCTTGTCGATCCAGGTCTCGCGAAAATAGCCGGCGATCAGGCCGAGCAGGATGCCCATGGTGAAGCCGATGATCGCGGCGGCAATCGCCAGCGTGACGGTGTTGCCGACCGCGCGCATGACCTCGGCAAGCACGGGGCGGCCGGTGGCGATGGAATTGCCGAGATCGCCATGCAGCGCGCGCAGGAGCCAGAGGCCGAACT
>NZ_JALBGZ010000622.1:0-3727 GCF_023006515.1 Bradyrhizobium sp. PRIMUS42 | reverse complement strand
AAGGCGATCGAATTGTGGTTGCGCGCCGCCTTGCGGTCGAGCGAGCGCCGCCGCAGCACGCTGCGTGCGCGCGCGAGCAGGTCGCGCAGATTGATCGGCTTGGTGACATAGTGATCGCCGGCAATCTCGAGGCCGAGGATGCGATCGACGTCGGTGTCGCGGCGCGTCACGAAGATGATGCCGGCGTTGCTGGTCGCCTGGATCTCCTTGGCGAGCTCGAAGCCGTCGCCGTCGGGCAGCTGCAGGTCGAGGAAGACGAGATCGGTGCGCGCGCGCAGCGCCTGGCGGCATTCCGCGCAGGAGCCGGCGCCGACCACGTCGAAATTGTTCTCGCTGAAATAGCCGACCAGCATGGTCCGCGTCACCGGATCGTCCTCGACGACGATCAGCCGCTCGCGGCCGGCGGGACGCACTTCCTGACGTGCGGAATCAACCACGGTCTTGGGTATCCTGTGTGCCTGCGACCCGACCTGGCGATCCATCTCGCCGCGCAATGCGCCGTCATGTGAACGTACATTCACGACTTGTTCGAGCCCCCGAAATTAGCCGCCGGAATATTAGGCGCGTTGCGACGCGCAAACAATATTGCTCATGATCTTCAACCATTAAGTATGAATTGGCCCACAATTCTCAATCCGCGCATCATAGCGCAGGATGGCCCTGCCCGGGGGTCGCGAAGCCCAATCCCGGACATTCGGCATCGGACTCAACCGCCAGTTAACGTAAAAAGGGCCTTCGGCTTCGGAAAGCCCGGCCGCGCCCCTATTGTCCCGCCTGCAAGATGCGAAACCACGGAGCAGGCGTAATGCAGGGGCAGGCCCGGTTGGCTGCCGGTCGAACCGAGCAAGGCACGGCGCCGTTCGCCCGTTCGCACACGCTCGATGTCCTGCGGGGCCTTGCCATTGCCGGGGTGATGGCAATCCACGTCTCGCAGGCATTTCCGTCAAACATCCACGCGGTCGATTTCACCTTCATGTGCGGCTGGACCGGCGTCAATGTGTTCTACTTCGTCAGCGCCATGACGATGTGCCTGATGTGGACGCAGCGCAGCGGCGAGACGAATGCGACCGGCAAATTCTACATCCGGCGCTTCCTGCGCATCGCGCCGCTGTTCTGGCTGGCGATCCCGGTCTACCTCGCCATCAACGGCACCGCACCGAGCGCCAACGCGCCCTACGGCGTCGGGCCGGTTCAAGTGATCCTGACCGCGACATTCCTGCACGGCTTCTGGCCGGACAGCGTCAACAGCGTGGTGCCGGGCGACTGGTCGATCGCGGCGGAGATGACCTTCTATCTCGTCTTCCCGCTTCTGATCACTGCGTTCGGGTCGCGCCGCCATCTCTATGTTGCGCTGGCGATCGTGCTGCATCTCGTCAATGTCATCCTGTTCAAGCCGTGGGCCTTCGCGCTGTTCTCGGCCTATTACGGCCCCGGCCACGAGGCATTCGTCTGGACCACGCTCCACATCAGCTTCCTGAACCAGCTGCCGGTCTTCCTGATCGGATGCGCGCTGTTCTTCGCGCTGCGTGACGGCTTCACCAAGTCCGACGCCGCGATCTACGCCGTCTTCATCGCGCTGTCCTTTGCGGCCGACCGCGCGACCGGCTCCCATGAATTCAACTATCTGATGATCAACCTCGTGCTCGGCGCGCTGGTGGCCGGCTGCATCAAGCTTGCCATCCGCTTACAGCCGCTCGAGGCGCTCGGCCGCAACTCCTATTCGATGTATCTGTCGCACTTCGCGGTGATCTACGGGCTGCGTCAGCTCTGGCCGGTCGCCGATGGACTGGTCTCGCTGCTCATGGCCTATGTCGTCACCGCCGCGCTGAGCTATCTCGTCGCGCGCGCGACACGGCATCTGGTCGAACGGCACGCGCAGAACCTGGCGCATCGCCTGACAACCGCGGGACCGGGCCGATCAAGCCTCCGGCCGACCATTGCCGCTACCGCGGCCGGCATGCGCTGAACGCCCCTGCTCCGTCCCTGCCGGCCTGATGCGGCTTGCTTCATTGCCGCCTTCATATCTACTGTGAAGAATCTTCACGCTGGAGTGGCCACCATGGAGGTCATACTGCTCGGCACCGGCGGCCCGCGCCCTGACCCGCGCCGCATGGCAACGACCACGCTGATCAGGCTCGGCGACGAGAATATCCTGTTCGACGCCGGCCGCGGCGTCATGGTGCAGCTCAGCAAGGCGGGCGTTCCGCTCGGCGCCATCAACACGGTCTTTCTCACGCACCATCATTTCGACCACATCGGCGACCTCTACGATGTGATGCTGAATTCATGGATGTACGGGCGCAAGGACGAGCTGCGCATCTATGGACCGCCGGATACCGAACGGCTCGTCCACACGCTGGTCACGCAGGTCTACGACAAGGACATCACCTGGCGCGATAAGGGCGAGCCGACCTTCGGCGGCTGGAAACCTGTCGTCGCAACGGACATCGTACCGGGTCCCGTTCTCGACACTGGGCGCTGGAAGATCAGCGCCGAGCTGGTCTCGCATGGCGACGGCCTCGACATGCCGCCCGCCTTCCTCGCACGCTGGATGTGTCTCGGTTACCGCTTCGAAGCGGAGGGCAAGGTCGTTGCGATTTCCGGCGACACTGTCCCCTGCCCCGGGCTCGAGCGGCTGGCGCAGGGAGCCGACCTGCTGGTTCAGTGCTGCTTTCTCGCGACGCCGGAGATCAACAACGAGCACCTGCGCCGCCTTGCGCAATTCACCATCGCCTGCGGCGATACCGTCGGCAAGATCGCGGCCAAGGCCGGCGTCAAGAAGCTCGCGCTGACCCACCACCGGCCGCGCACAGACGATGCCATGCTGGACGCGCTGCTTGCGGATGTCAGGCAGGACTATGCGGGGCCGGTCGTACTCGGCGAGGATCTCACGCGGATCGAGGTCTGAGGGCCATCAATCAGCTCGCCTTCGAGCTCAGGACGATCCGACCTCGATCCGGAACGACAAGCTCTCTTCCGCGCCCGGCGCGATGAGCATCAGGCCCGGCTTGTCACTGAACTCGCCGTCGAGGCCGGCGGGACTGGCATAACCGCGCCAGGGCTCGATGCAGAGGAATGGCGCGCCCGATGGTTTCGACCAGACGCCGAGTTCACGAAAGCCGCGCCAGGACATTTTCAACCAGGGGCCGCTGGACGCGGCATAGCGGGCCGCATTGCTCTCGATCCGGTCGAAAATGACGGCGTCGTCGGTGAACAGGGATTCGGACAAGGGAAGCACCGCACCTTTGACCGGGCTCGGCTCCGTTGCCGGCCGCAGCAATCCGCCCTCGAGACGGCGGACGGGAGACGACTCCGCGCCCGCGAAGGTCAGCGCGTAGCTCTCCTTGGCAAGTCCCGGCTGTAGCGGCCAGTTGAAGGCGGGATGACCGCCGATCGACGCCGGCAATGTCTCCTTGCCGGTGTTGGCGATCACGAGCGTCAGGTCGAGGCCGGCATCATCAAGCGTATAAATTGCGGTCAGCCGGAACGCGAACGGATAGAGCGCGCGCGTCGTCTCGCTGTCTTCGAGCACCAGCGTGCAGCGGCTCTCGCCGCGCTCCGCCCACGCAAAGCGGCTGTCGCGCGCAAAGCCGTGCTGAGTCATCCGATACGTCTTGCCCCGGTGCCGCAACTCGTCCTTGGCGAGGCGCCCGACGATCGGAAACAGCAACGGCGCATGGCGCGGCCATTCCGGCCCCGCCTGCCAGACGAACATAACAGGGCAGTC
>NZ_JALBGZ010000621.1:0-3745 GCF_023006515.1 Bradyrhizobium sp. PRIMUS42 | reverse complement strand
CTCTATGCCTCGCACTGCACCGACGACTCCCCGCTGTTCGTCGCGACCTGGTACACGATCGCGACCGCGCTGGTGACGGCGATCGGCGCGGCGGTGGGATCCAAGGTCCTGCGCTACTAACGAGCCGGCATCAGGCCGCCGGCGTCGTGCTCTGCTGCATGCGGTGGAAGCGCAGCACCTGCTGTGCGGTCGAACTGCGGAGCGCCTCGTAGGCGTCGCGCAGCGTCAGCATGTCGGTCTGCGAGCCGCCTGAGAGCTTCTCGCGCATGGCGATGATGGCCCGCACGCTCGGCCAGGACATGCCCGCGGCCTTGGCGAGGATCATCACGCCCTCAGTGCGGCTTTCGATCATCATGGTCTCGGCGGCCCCGACCGCGACGCCCGCGAGCGCCGCGAGCCCCGCATTGGTTTCGTCGAACTTGCCCTGCTCGGCGAACGTGGTGATCTGGAATTCGTTGAGACGGCCGTCCTGGTGCAGCGACTTCACCAGCGCACGGGCCATCTCGGTTTGCCTCGTCATGGCGGCGGCGCGGACCCGCTGGGCCGCTTCCTGGACCACGCTCGACACCTCGTCCATAAGCTCCGGATGGGCGGCCTCAAGCTTTTTGCGCACGCTGGAGGATGCCTTGGCGACCAGCCTCAAATAGTGATGACGGGGCAGGTCCGGCCGCAGGCCGATGCAGGTGGCGAGGTCGTCGTCGCGTTCGGCACGGGTGACGAGATCGGTGAGGCTTCCCTCGGAGAGCCGCGCACCGGGATTGCTGACGGTCGACTGCACCACGTCCTCGTTGCCCCGCGTCACCAGCACGTCGGTCAGCGCCTCCGACAGCATCCGTCGCAGCGAGATCGCCTTGAGATGCGCCTGGCCCCTCGTGCGCGCGATTTCGATCAAGGTCGTCTCGTCCAGCCGTTCCGATTTCGACAGCACCGGGCCGGAGACCTCGACGACCTCGTCGAGCGCGAGCGTGCGGATGATGTTCGGCGGGGCGGCCGCGATCGGTGCGAGGCGGTCGGCGAGCAGCGCCCTGGCTGACGTCTCGATCTGCCCGATCAGGCACTGGAACACGTCGTCGAAAACGCGGATATGGTCGTCGGAATAATCCACCGCGTTGCCCACGAAGAGATCGGTCACGCGGCGCAGCGTCTCGACCCGGCGCGCGACGGTGCCGTGCGAGAGCGCAGCCTGCAATTCCTCGAGCAGATTCTCGGATGATCTCGCGGATTTGGATCTCATAGCCCTGTCCTGGAGCGTTCGGTCCGGAGGCAGCTTCTGCCCTGCCGGGAGAAAATGGATTGGTCAGCTTGTTGCAATACGGTTGCGCCCTTGCGCCTTGGCGGAATAGAGCGCGCGGTCGGCGCGCGCGAGAAACGTGTCGGCAGTATCGACGTCGCGAAGCGTCACGACGCCCGCAGAAATGGTCACGTGCATGCCCGGGGAGAATGCGCTCCAGTCGAGATCGGCGACGATGCTGCGCAAGCGCTCGAGCATGCGCTGCGGCGAATCGCCCGACGTGTCCGGCAGCAGCAGCAGGAATTCCTCGCCGCCATAACGGCCGAAGCTGTCGGCCGGGCGGATGTTGGCGAACATCGTGATCGCGAAGGTGCGCAGCACCTCGTCACCGACGGGATGGCCGTGGGCGTCGTTGATGCGCTTGAACCAGTCGAGATCGATCAGCGCGATCGCGCACGGCGTCGATGTCTGCCGCGACTTTTCGATCTCGGCGTCGAGAAGGCGCATGATGCAGCGGCGGTTGTAGGAGCCGGTGAGTTCGTCGAGCTCGGCCAGTTCCTCGATGCGTTGATAGGCGGCCTTTAGTTCGATGCTGCGCCGGTACAGAATCTTGCGCAGGGTGGCGCCGAACAGGCCGAGGAAGGCGCACTGGCCGATCACCAGCACGAAGCAGAGCATCGAGGCGGTTCGCTCCAGGCGGGTCTTAACCGGCAGCCCGATCGGCAGGTCCGAGCCCAGGAAGACCAAGCCAAGCCCGCAGGTGGCAAGGCCCCAGGTGACCATCGCCTGGCTCGAAGTCATCCGCAGCGTGCCAAACGCGAAGATCAGAAACAGCACGGCGAGGAACGCGACCCCGACCGTCGGCACTGCGAGCAGAAACACCAGCTGCAGCGCCATATGCGCCGAGATCTGGAAGACGGTGAGATAATGATCCTGGAACCGGTCTCCGAAGCCGGCTTCCGACAGCACGGTGAAGGTGCCGATGATCAGGAGGCCGCCGAGCCAGAACAGCGATGGGACGGCCATCGAGACCGCCCCGCCATAGGCGTAGAGCAGCAGGACCGAGGCGCCCAGCGAGTAGCTCGCGGCTTGGCCGATATACATCTGGCGGCGCTGGCGGACCCGGCGCGCCAGAACGTCGGGGGCCGCTGCCTCGGGCGTGAGGACGAGATCCGCGACCTCAGCGGCATTCCTCTCGGGAAAGGACGTCGCGGCCGTGCTCATGGTCCCGCCAGTGGTGGATGTCAGCGTAAAAATCTACGTGGCAAGCCTTTAGGTTTGGTATCCTTGGAAATCGAATCCGAACCGTGCAGCGCGGAACAAGGTCATAGGCCGGCGGAAGAATTTTTTACCGGTGATCAGGCTTCGTTGCGATGCGATCGAGCCAAAGGCCGGCTTGGCGAGACATATGTCGTGCAGGGCTGCTATGGAACCGGATGAGGTCGGGCCGCCTGTGCCGGACAGGTATCCGCAGGGAAATATCTCAGTATTATGTTACCGATCTGGATTATGGCGGCCGACGGCCGCGACTGGGACAAGAAAAATGCGCGTATGTGGGGTGGATCACATAGGCGCCCGTACGACTGCGGTAGCCTGAACAATTTTGCCCCCCGCGTCGAACCGTCCGCCGTATCGACCCGACCAACTTTGCGAGACGGCCTTTGAGCGTGACACAGGCGGCTTCGGACGAGGTCCTCATCGCTAGGATCGCCCAAGGTGACCGGCTCGCCATGCAGGTGCTGTACGGGCGGCACCATGTCAGGGTTTACAGGTTCGGTCTCAGGCTCGTGCGGGATGAGCAGGCGGCGGAAGACCTCATCAGCGAGGTATTTCTAGACGTCTGGCGTCAAGCCGGGAAGTTCGAGGGCCGATCCGCCGTTTCCACCTGGCTGCTGGCAATCACCCGATTCAAGGCCCTGTCTGCGCTGCGGCGCAGGAAGGATTTCGAGCTGGACGAAGAGGCCGCCAACGCGATCGAGGATACGTCCGACGATCCGGAAACGGCGGTGCAGAAAAAGGATACCAGTGAAGCGTTGCGGGAGTGTCTGACGGGCCTCTCGCCCGACCATCGGGAAATCGTCGATCTCGTCTACTACCACGAGAAGTCCGTGGAAGAGGTGGCCGAAATCGTCGGGATACCGGAGAACACCGTGAAGACGCGCTTGTTCTATGCGCGCAAGAAACTGGCCGAACTGCTGAAGGCAGCCGGCATTGAGCGAGGCTGGCCATGATGGCTTTGAGCAAGAAGATGCTGGAGCAAGAGCCCAGTGAAATTGAACTGCTGCTGCCGTGGCACGCCGCCGGCACGCTGAACGCGCGTGACGCGCGCCGTGTCGAGGAAGCGCTGGCGCGCGATCCCGCGCTTGCCAAGCAATATGCCGCGATCCGCGGCGAGTACGAAGAGACCATCCATCTGAACGAGAGCCTGGGTGCTCCGTCGACGCGTGCGATGCAGAAGCTGTTCGCCGCGATCGACGCCGAGCCGGCGCGGGCGAGCGGCTCGCTGCCGCTGTC
>NZ_JALBGZ010000620.1:0-3752 GCF_023006515.1 Bradyrhizobium sp. PRIMUS42 | reverse complement strand
AGCGCGTCGTGATTGGCCGAGACCGGCGCGGTCGCGGTCGAGCGCAGCTCCGGCGTGGGGGTGCGTCGCATCTCGACAGGCGCCGGGGCTTCCTTTGGTTGCATCACCGGACGCACGGCCGAACGCACCGTGAGGTCGATGCGATGCACTTCCGGCATCTCGGCCTGCCAGCACGACAGCACGCGCTCGGCATAATGGGCCTGAATCCAGCTCTTCAGGAAGCGGGTCGGCACCGAGAGCCGCACGCTCTCGTCCTGCACGCCTTCCAGATCCATGCGTGCAAACCAGCTCGTGTAAACGTCCTCGCCAACGCTCGAGCGCAGCCGACCCTTCACGCGTGACCAGCGATCCTGTTCCATTGTCATCGTCAGAAAACTTCTCTTGAGAGATATAGTTGCGTTGTGAGCGCCATGCAGGTGTTCCTGCAGGACCCCTCAGCAGGGCCCTTGGAATGGCGCGACCTCAAAGCGAGTCCATCGTCAGGCATGGCTCGACCGTCCGGCGGGAACGCCGCGTCAGATCAGCGATGTCAGAGATGGAGGGTTCGCGAGGTCAGCGCGTACTCGGCGCTTCGTCACACGCGGGAGGCTGGAGATCTGACGGATCGAGAACGGCATCGTTGGAATGGGAAACGTGCTGCAATACCGCGTTGAGTCCGTAAGACATGATACCTCCCCGTCTTGCCGTGATTGCTCGCGACAAGGTCCTGCGTGTCTTGACGACAGCCGCGCCGTACTCCTGCGCGGATGCCTGCCCGTGTACTGGTCGTCCGCTCGACTTCGCCGCCTTGCGTACCGGGGTAGCTTCGCGATGTCTCTCATATGCGCTTGGCACGAGGCGGGAAGATCCCGCTTGGAGACATTCAGACAAAGAGCTACCATTCCCATATTGCTATGGGTTGTGAACCGACATCGCTTGTTGAAGCGTCGCCTACGTGCGCACCGCCGCCGATTTGCACGCTCGCCCCGTTTCCTAAACCGCGCTGGTCTGAAGATCGTGGGCGCCGCTGACGACTTAAGGAATACACTAAGCGGAAAGACTCGCAACGAATTGATTCACACTTGAGCCACCAAAAAAACTTGACGTCGGTTAACGCCATAGCGACTTGTGCACAGGCTTCGGACCAAGTTTTTGGATTCGTGCACAGAATCGAAAATGCCGCGCCTCATGTGACAATTCTCCGCCACCGCCAAAATTTTTTAACAAATTCGTCACGCACCCGACGCGCGGGTGAATTTTCCAAACGCTTGCGATCACTATGTCGATAAGTGATTAGCGAGACATCGTTTTTTGAGTCTCATTTCACAGGGTAACTCCCACCCGATGTGCGTTCCTGTGAATCTACGGTGTGTAGAACTTTCGTCGCCCGCGGATTCAATTCGAGCGCGCAGCACAGGGGTTTTTTGCAACGCGGTGAAAGTTTCCGCTGTTGCAAAACATCGGCAGGTAGAACTACGGAGCGAAGCATAGCGCGGGCGGCGCAAACCTTCCAATCGAAGATCGGCTGCGGCGTGACTGCGTGCGTATGACAGGCAACAAAAAAGCCCGGCGCGATGCCGGGCTGTTTGACGCGTGCGATATTCGATCGATCAGTCGACCGATGGTCCGCCGTTACCTGGCGAACTTACCTGGCCCGCTTACTTGGCGAGCTTGGCGATCTGCGCGGTGAGCCGCGAGACTTTGCGGCTGGCGTTGTTCTTGTGAATGATGTTGCGCTGGGCGGCACGCATCAGGGCGGGCTCGGCATTCGCCAGCGCCTTCGCGGCAGCGGCGCGATCGCCGGTCGCGATGGCTTCTTCGACGGTCCGCACGGCACCGCGCATCTGGGTGCGGCGCGACTTGTTGACGGCGGTGCGGCGGGCGATCTTGCGCGTCGCTTTCTTGGCGGAAGTGGTATTGGCCATGGTCTCAATATCCTTTGCGGGTACCGGTCGCGTCTTGGTCGGGTAGCGCCGGCTTGCTTGACCGCGTAATCGACGCTCGGATTTAGGGTGTTCGGTTGCTGGGCTGTCCCCGGAACATGAGGCCTCATAGAGCCTTTAGCTCGAGGAGCCTGCAACTGCTCAAAGAACAGCGGCGGCAGGATTGCGCCCGCCGCCAGTTGGCGCCCTTATAGAGAGGGTCTTGCGCACCGTCAACGCTTTCCGGGCTGGAAAAGCGGCCCCGGGGCGCCCCAGGGAGCACGGTAACGCCCTGAAGAGGTTGAATTTCTGCCGTCTCCCGGCTATTGGCAGGCGGCGTTTTGTCGGGTCCTCCGATCGGACGACCATATAAGGTGGGGCATGATCCGCGGCTTTTTCCGACTGATTGGGCTGTTGCTGCTCGCCGGCGGGTTCATCTTCATGGTCTACGACGGCGCCCGCTGGGTGGCCGACCAGACCCTGCGGTTCACCCGGTTCGGCCAGTTCTGGAACGACATCAATCAGGCCAGCCAATCGGCCTTCCGCACCTGGGTCGAGGCCAAGGCGCCCTGGCTCTGGACCTCGGTGATCCGCCTGCTGCTGGATCAGCCGGTCTTTGCCGTCCTCGGCATTCTCGGCATCTTGCTGATGATCCTGTTCCGGCCGCGGAAACCGCTGATCGGCTATTCCCGGGATTGACCTCCAATCCCGCCGGGATTGATGTTCAATTCCCGCCGGGATTGAGCTTTCAATTCCCGCCGGGATTGAGCGCTGCGAGGCGCGCGGCGTAACAACGCTGCCTACGCTCACGTAGAGCCCTATATTCCCACCTGATCGCGAGCACGCCGCGTGAGCATCTGGCTCGGGCGACGGACAGCTCGTTTGCGGAGATCCAATCATGCTGTTCATGCGCAAGACCACCGCATTGCCGAGCGCAACTGAGGCGCTGCCGGGCCGTGCGCAAGCCATTCCGACCGCGACCACCCATTTCGTCAACCGCAGCAAGCTCAAGCCGCCTTATCCCGCCGGCCTCGAGCAGGCCGTGTTCGGGCTCGGCTGCTTCTGGGGTGCCGAGCGCAAGTTCTGGGAGCTCGGTGATGGCATTTACACCACCGCCGTCGGCTATGCCGGCGGCCACACGCCGAACCCGACCTATGAAGAGACCTGTTCGGGGCGCACCGGCCACACCGAAGTGGTGCTGGTCGTGTTCGATCCGAACAAGATCTCCTACGCGAGGCTGTTGAAGACGTTCTGGGAGAGCCACAACCCGACGCAGGGCATGCGTCAGGGCAACGACGTCGGCACGCAGTACCGAAGCGCGATCTACACTTGTTCCGATGCGCAGAAGAAAGCGGCTGACGAGTCGAAGGCGCTTTATCAGAAGGCACTCGCAGCCAAAGGCCTCGGTGCCATCACCACCGAGATCGCGCCATCAGGCGAATTCTATTTCGCCGAGGACTACCATCAGCAATATCTGGCGAAGAATCCCGGCGGCTATTGCGGCCTTGGCGGCACCGGCGTGTCCTGCCCGATCGGCGTCGGTGTGAGCGCGGAAGTGTAAGGCGCCGGAATGTGCTCCCCTGCCCTCCAGGGGAGGGTAAAACGCCAGCTCAACGTTTTATTAACCATAACTAGTGCATCACTGGAGCCGTCTCGTTTCGAGGGATAGGTCCGGTGCCGGTTGCACGCGCGTTTCGATGGTCGAACTTGGCGTCTTTGGCAGCGTCCGCCGCGCTGACCCTAGGCGGCTGCATGCAGACCGCCGGCCCTGTCGCGGTGATGCAGCCGCGCGCCGATCTCGACTCCATGGCCTATGGCCAGCCCTACAGCGCGCCGCAGCCGGTTGTCGTC
>NZ_JALBGZ010000061.1:0-16174 GCF_023006515.1 Bradyrhizobium sp. PRIMUS42 | reverse complement strand
AGCGTCGGGCGCGGCAAAATTCGGCCCGACCGCGCAAGAGGCGAGCAGAATGGCCGGCACGGCAACGCCGGCCAAAAGCCGCGCACGCCCGGCCATTGACACACGAACGCAGCTCTCGGTTCGCAGCCCCGCGAAATTCCCCTGTCCTCTCAAGACTTAACTCTTTCGCCCCAATAATCGAACCGTACGGTTCAGTATCGATAAAGTCGACGGTCCGTTCTGTCAAATAACCGTACCGTGAAGTTCTATTGCTGGGCAGAAACATGAGAGAGGCGTGCATCGCCGCGGCTGACGACGGCCTGCCGCATCGGCGCAGGACAATCATTCCCGCCGCCAGGATATTGAAGCCTATCGCGTTCGATGACGACGAGCGTAGCCGCTCGCTCTCAGCCAGCCCCGCCGCTGCGGCAGGCGGCCAAAAAGAACGCAACACTCTCCGCCACATGGGTGCGGATCTGCGGTCTCAGCGACTTGGGATCCTCGCCCATCACCGCCCGCAGCAGCAGCGGCGCGACCGCGAGGTCGAGGAAGAACTGTGCGGTTCTGGGCAGCCGTTCCGGCGCGAAGGCGGCACGCAACCTGTCCTGCGTCGACTGGGCCACATCCCGCAAGACGGTGGCGGCGTGATGGGTGCCGCGCTCGCGCATCATGCGACCAACCTTGGCCAGATCGGGAAAGCGGCGCGCTTCGGCAGCGGCCAGCCGCATGAAATCGATGCTGTCGGTAGCGAGCACGTGCTTGAGGATCTCGCTCGCCAGAGCCGTGAGCCGCTCATCGATGGTATCGCCCAGCGACGACGCGTTCTCGAATCCGTGCCGCACCTTTTCCGAGGTGCGGATCGCGATCGCAGTGAACAGAGCCTCCTTGGTGGGAAATCGCGCGTAGATCGTTCCCTTGCTCGCATGAGCAAGGCCTGCAATTTCCGCGACACTGACGCCGGCGAGCCCTCGTGCCAAGAACAGCTCACGCGCAGCGTTGAGAATCCGTTCGTCGACTTCGGCGGCCAACTCCTTGGGAGGACGCCCAGTTCGGACGGCGCGCTGGGGAGCCTTCGCCCTTGTGACCTTCTCCACTCGTGCACCTCAACTACGTTCGCGGGACCGGCCTCATGGAGAGGGACCCGTGCGCGCAAAGGACCTAGCGAAGAAGTCGCCTGAAGTAAATGGAACCGAATGGTACACATCCGTTCGATTTACGCTTTCCCAAGATTGCGCGTCTTGAGCATATTACGGTAGTATACCTTGCGCGGGTCCCGAACGCCCGTCTCCGTTGCGAGCTAGTCGGACAACCATCTGATTCGTGCGATTGAATTTTCCGCATCCACAAGGCGTACTGGGTAAAGAGCTCCAAAGTCCAGCGCGTGCCGGTCACGGCTGCACCGCTCAGGCACCAGGTGGCAAGCAATCTGCGAACCGCAAACATCGGCGGTCGCTTTGAGCCCGGCGAGCGGTTGAAGGAGAACGAGCTCTGCTCCTGGACCGGAGTTAGCAGGACCGCCGGTGCGCGAGCGCTGCGGCACCACGAAGCCGAAGGCATCGTCGACAACATCCCCAGCCAGGGACCCGTAGTGCGCGCGTATCGCCAGCCGAGGCGACAGCACTATGAAGTCAGGGGCACGCCGGAACTTCTGACCGCAAGGACCGCTGCCCAAAACAATTTCGGAGCCCGAGATCAAGGAACTGCACAAGCTGAAGCGGGAGCTGGACCGCGCTTTCAGCATCGCCAAGGTGCTCGAAGGAAAAAAGTTCGAGGAGTTCTTGACGGGCGCTTCGCGCCAAAAACGTCGTCAAGGGCTTTGTCACCGTCATGCGCGCCCGCCTGCCTTACATTGAAGCCGCGTCGATGCTCCGACGATTCCGCCAGCATGATCGATGGGGCGAGAGGCAATACCGGCCCTCCGCCAATCCCATGACCAGGCGGGCGGCCAGCAGCGCGACGAACGAGTTCGCCAATCCTGACTGTCGGCGTTCACCTGCCCTCTATCGCCGGTGATCGCGGTCAGACACGGCGAGCACCATATGGCACCTGCCTGAGCCCGAAGTGGTAGTTGAGATGAAAATACCCCTTGTCCGTCACGCGGCCGTCCTGAGCTTTGCCAGGCGGACATTGCTCGAATGTACGGATCAAGCTGTCCTTCACACCAAACACCACGTCGGAGTCGAGGTACTTGTCTCCTGCCACGAAAACGTGCGTCACGAGTTGCTCGAAACCAGGAGCAGAAATCATGAAATGCACGTGGGCAGGACGCCAGGGATGCCGCCCCTGCGCTTCCAGCATGTCCCCGACCGGGCCGTCGTGAGGAATGGGATAAGGCGCAGGCTTGATGGACCAGAAGTGAAAGCGCCCATTGTCGTCAGCCCGGAAGCGCGCTCGCATGGCGAGGTCGCCAATCTTGTCGAGCTGTTGAACGTCATAATAGCCGTCATCGTCAGAGTGCCAGACATCCACCACGGCGCCTGGAAGCGGCCGGCCGTCGACGGTCGAGACCGAGCCGGTGACAAGGAGGGGATCGCCCTCCATGATCCCCGAGATGTCGTCGCCGTTCTGCTTCTCGGGTGCCGCCTGAACGAAGAACGGACCCAGGACCGTCGTCTCAGTTGCACCTTCCGAGGTCGGGTGGTTGATTGCGTCGACCAGCATGGAGACGCCGAGCGTATCCGACAACAGGATGAATTCCTGCCGCTTGTCGTCGCACATATGGCCGGTCCGGGTGAGAAATTCGATGCCGAATTCCCATTCGTTCTGTGTCGGGCGGATTTCACGCACGAAAGCATGCAGGTGGCGGACCAGCGCCTCGCTCACCTGCTTGATGCGCAAATCGGACGCACCTTTGATACGCTCCAGTACGGCATCCGTGATGATGTTCTCGTTGAAGTTACGCATGAGATCTCCGTCAACTCTGCTCTCAGACGAAATGAAGCGGTCAGATGCCCGCTTCTTTGATGGGGTAGTCGACCTGAAAACGGCCGATCCGCAGGTCACCGAGCTCCTCGCGGACGCGCAGATGCTCGGGATCGGTCGCATACGCCTGGAGCGCGGCACTGTCCCGGAACTCGGAAAACAGGACAACGTCGCAGGCATAGTCGACATCGCTGACGTCAACGCCGACTTCGATATAGGTGAGCCCGTCGATACGCCCCTTCAGGCCCTCGAACAGGGTTTTGACCTTGGTCCGCGCAGCAACCCGCTCGTCAGCGGTTTCGCCGCGCAGCCGCCACATCACGATGTGCCTGATTGCGCCCGACATACTCGTTTTCCTTCCCATTGTTCTGAGCAGGCATCGCCTGCAACTTCACGCGATAGCCGACCGGGAACAGCGATAGACCCCAGCGATTGGCGAGGAAGCCCCAAATCCCCTGTGGGGCAACCATCATGATGAAGATGGCCAATCCGCCGAGGACGATGAGATAGATGGAGCCGAAGTCCGCCAAGAATTGCCGCAGAACGAAATAGAGCAGCGTCCCGATGAGCGGACCCTCGATCGTTCCGATGCCCCCGATGACCACCATGAAGATGACGAAGGCGGTCCAGTCGGTCACGCTGAACGCAGCGTTAGGCGCAATTCGCAGCTTCTGCATGAAGACGAGAGCGCCGACCATCGCGGTCGCGGCAGCGACGGCGACGTAGACCAGCAGCTTCACGCGCGTGATGGACACACCGAGGCTGGACGACGCGACTTCGCTGTCGCGGATCGCGGTGAGGGCCAGTCCGATTCGGGAGCGAAGCAGGAGATAGACGATCGTAACCGAGCCGGCGCCGAGCAGGAGCGCAGCCCAATAGATCAGGGCCTCCCGCTCGGCTTTGGTGCTCGCCATGTCCCTCATCACCGTGATCGGCAGGCTGAGTCCGGATCCGCCGCCCAGCGACGACATCTGCGCGAACCCCAGACGAAACACTTCGGCAACGACCCAAGTACCGATCGCAAAATATGCACCGTTCAGTCGAAAGACGAGGACGGCCACCAGGGCGGATATCGGCGCGGCAACGAGACCCGCGATTAGAATTGCATAGAGTGGATTCCATCCGAGAGAGATGCAGATCGAGAACAGCATGTAGCCGCCGAAGCCGACATAGGCCTGCTGTCCGATCGAGACGAGCCCAGTGAAGCCGGCGAGCAAATTCCAGAGACTGGCGAGAGCCAGATACACCATGATCTCGCCGAGCAAGCGCAGACTGGCTGTCGATCCCCAATAGGGAGCGGCGGCAAGCACGATCACGAGCACGATGGCACCGACGAGAGCGAGACGGCTTGCCGTCGTTGCACGGGTCACCTTGAGCATCACCGCACCCCTCTTGGAAACAGACCCTGAGGCCTGATGGCAAGGATGACGAGGAATGCAATGTGTCCGGCCAGCAGCTGCCAACCCGGATCGATCTGCGCACCGATCGCCTGCGCGACACCCAGGATCACACCCCCGACCAGCGTGCCCCACAAGTTTCCGAGACCACCAATAATCACCGCCTCGAAACCGAAAATCAGCCGACTGGGCCCCATGAAGGGATCGAAGTTCGATCGGGTTGCCAGGAAGACGCCGGCAATCGCGACCACGGCAAGGCAGAGAGCCATGGCAAGGCCGTTGACCTTGCGGTTGTCCAGACCCATCAGCTGCGACGTCTCCGGATCGTCGGACACCGCGCGGAAAGATCGACCAAGCTCGGTCCGGTAGAACACGAACTGGAGACCGGCAACGACGACGACCGCCGTCAAGAAAGTCAGGAGCGGGAGGTATCCGATGTCGATCCCGTGAGCCAAGGGGAAGCTTCCTGTTTCGATCGGGCCTGCAGCGAGCCTGCGGCTATCGGCGCTGTAGACCTCAAGCAGCCCGTTCTGAACGATGATCGACAGCCCGAACGTAACGAGCAGTGGTGGCAGGATATCGTTGCCGAGCGTCCGGTTGAGGATGGCGGTCTGCAGGAGATAGCCGACAAGGCTCGCGATCGGGATCACGATCAGCAGGCTTACGAGCGGATGCAGACCGGACAGCTGTATGATCGTGAAGGCGAGATAGGCGGACGCGATGATCATGTCGCCATGTGCGACGTTCACGATTCGCATCACGCCGAAGATGAGTGACAGCCCTGTGGCGAACAGAGCGAAGAGCCCGCCGACGAGCACGCCCTGCACGATGCCGTTAACCCAATCCATCGTTCAGGTTCCGAAATAGGCTGCAGTGACTTGATCGCGGCTGAAGTCGGCAGGCCTTCCCTCCAGCGAGACTCGTCCTTCGAGAATGCACATGAACCGGCTCGCCGCACGAAGCGCGCGTGTCACGTCCTGCTCGACCAAGATTGCCGAGAGCCCGTTCTGAACGATCTTCGGCAGCAGATCGTAGATGTCCTTGATGACGAGCGGCGCAAGACCGAGGCTCAACTCGTCAATCAAGAGCAGCTCCGGATTCGACATCAATGCGCGGCCTATCGCGACCATCTGCTGCTGGCCACCGGATAGCAGGGTTGCCGGCACGTTCCGCTTGTCTATCAATACCGGAAAAAGCTCATAGATCGCATCAAGGCCCCAGATTCCGGGCCGCCTGACCTTGCCGCCGAGTCGGAGGTTTTCCTCGACCGAGAGCGACGTGAACAGCTTTCGTCCCTCGGGAACCAAGGCAATCCCCTCGGCCACGATTTCGAAGGCGTGGCGCCCGACAATGCTCCGTCCCTGGAAATTGATCTCGCCTCGCTTGTTGGCGACCAGGCCGGCAATCGACTTGAGCAAGGTGCTCTTGCCGGCACCGTTCGCGCCGATCAGCGCGAGCATCTCGCCTCGATTCAATGTCAGCGACAGCGAAAACAGCGCTTGCGCATCGCCATAGAAAGCATCGAGATCCCGGATTTCCAGCAGAGCGTCAGACATTGACGTCCTCCCCGAGGTAGATGGACTTCACCTCCCGGCTTTTCATCACGTCGTCCGGCTTGCCGTCGGCAATGAGCCTGCCGAAATTCACGACGACCAACCGTTCGGCAACCGACAGCAAGGCGTGAACGACATGCTCGATCCAGACGATGGTGACGCCTGCCGAATGGACGTCCCGGATGGCGGAGAGAAGCTCGTGACATTCGCGCTCCGTCAAGCCGCCGGCGATTTCGTCCAGCAAGAGAAGCCGGGGTTCGGTCGCCAGCGCGCGGGCCATCTCCAGGCGCTTGCGATCCAGCAAGGGAAGCGATCCAGCCAGAAGATTGGCCTTTTGCTTCAGCCCAGCGATGTCGAGCGCTCGAAAAGCATACTCAAACCGGTCATCGCCCGACCGACCGAAGGTTGCCCCAACCAGCACGTTCTCAAAGACGGACATGCCGGTGAACGGATGCGGCACCTGGAACGATCGGGAGATGCCAAGCCTGCAGCGCTCGGCGACGCCTGTCCCGGCCACGTTCGCACCGTTGAACAGGATCTCGCCCGCGTCTGAGCGGATGGTCCCCGCGATCAGGTTGAAGAGCGTGGTCTTCCCTGCCCCATTCGGGCCGAGAATGCCGACGATCTCCCCTTCGCTCACGTCGAAGGAGAGGTTATCGGTGACAACCAGCGCACCAAATCGCTTACTGAGACCTTTGATCGAAAGCAGCGCCATCGACGATGATCGGGCGGGCTCATCGCCCGCCCCCTATTGTTTGGAGGACTAACCGATCAACTTGAGCTTGCCGCCCACGGGGATCTGGGTCGCCTCACCGTTGTAGGTGATGATCAGTTCGTTACGGCCGTTGATCTTCTGCCATTGGCCACCGACGAGCGGGGTGCGCACGACGTTTCTGACGGGTTGCCCTTTCCAGGCGATCGGACCGACCACGGTATCGACGTTCGTCTTGACGATGGCGTCGAGCACCGCGTTAGAGTCGGAAAGGTCGGCCGTGCGCTTGATCACGTCAGCAGCAACTTCAAACAGTGCGTGGTTAAAGCCAATCGGCTGTGTCCACTGTTTGCCGCTGGCCGCGGTAAACCCGTCAGCAATGACCTTGGCCGACTCTCCGGTGAGGCTCGACGTGAAGGGATGACTGGGCGACCACCAGATCTCGGTCGTCAGACCGTCGCCGCGATCGCCCAGAGATCCGATCACGGACGGGAAAAGAAGTGCCTTGCCGATAGTGACAACCTTGGGCTTGAAGCCCTGCTGTGCCGCTTGCGACCAGAACGTGGCGAAGTCCGGCGGGATCATGTTGCCGGTCACGATCTCGCATCCGGCCTCCTTGAAGGCCGTGATCTGGGCAGTGAAATCGTTGTTCATCACCTGATAGCGACCGGGATCGACAATCGAATAGCCGGCGGCCGCGAGCGGCTTCGCGAAACCGCGCTCCTTGTCGCCCCAGGCGTTCCCATCGGCATCGTTGGGGAAGAGCCCACCAATCTTTCCGGGCTTCAATCCGGCTTGCTTCCAAACGCCAAGATAGTTCGCAATCACGTCCTCGAGGCCCCAGAAGAAGTGATACGTCCATTTGAAGCCCTTAGCGGGATCGCCATTGCGGCCGAAGAAATACGGCTGCCACGGAGAGATCGACGTGACGCACGGCACTTCGCTCAACTCGGCCTGGTCAGCAACCGGGTTGGTATTGTCGGGCGCACCGGTCGCGAGCAGTAGGTTGACCTTGTCCTTTTCGATCAGCTCAGTTGCCACCTCTGCTGCGCGATTTGAGCTCGACTGCGAATCTTTGGCGATGATTTGGATGTCGAGCGCCTTACCGTTGCTTTTAACTCCGGCGAGGGCCTTTCGCACGCCACCGAGGATGTAGCTGTCGGCCTCCGCGAATCCTGCGAGCGGACCGGTTTGCGGCGATACGTATCCGACCTTGAAGACCGGCGTCTGCGCCGAAGCCTGAGTGACTTTGAACAGCGCCGGCATAGCCAAGAGTGCCGACGCCCCTTTGATGACTTTACGTCGATTGATTCCGGTCCGTTTTGTCATTTTTCCCTCCCTGCGCTTTCTTAGGTTTTCTTTCCTTCACCAGAAGTGAAGGGCTTCCAGATCAGCCGAATTGTCGGCGCTGAACACCTTCCGCAACGCCCGGAAGCGACGCGCGCCATAGAGCAGCGCATCCTTTCCGGAATACGTGGAGACGCCCACCACCTCTCCTATGAAGATGGAGTGGGAAAATTGATCGAGATCGCTTACGAGCTTGCAGTCGAACGACGCGGAAGCTCCCTTCAGCACGGGGCTACCGGTCGCAAGAGTCGACCAGGCGCCGAGGGAGAACTTGTCGAACTCTTTTCCCAGCATGCCTGCGAAGCCCTTGGCGATGGGCTCCTGGTCCTCGGTGAGCACATTGACGCAAAACACGCCGGCGGCTGCGATCTTGTCCTGCGTCGTGCCGGTCTTGTTGACACAAACCAGCAGGCGCGGCGGCGAAGCGCATACGGAGCTGACAGCCGTCGCCGTGAGTCCGAAGTCGCCCCCGTCGTGGGATGTGGTGATCACGCAGACCGACGAGACGTGCTGTCCCATCGCCTGGACGAAGTGCTGACTGGCCACCGGCTGCAACTCGCGGACATCGGCTGCGGGATGCTGCAAGGGCATGGTCATCTCCTTCAGATCACAGGGGTGCCGGGGTCGAGGCCCAGCAAGATCTTGCCGTAGATTTCCGCGCCGGAGTCATAGAGAAGGAAGCCGTGCATACAGGTCGCCTGAAGGTTGCGCGCTGCCCGCTGAATCGGGCTCTTCAAAGAAAGACCGGATGCGCCACCGATCGTAAGAAGATCGAAGATCGCATCGCGGCAAAGCTTTGGCACAAGCGCGATGTCCATGCGAATTCGGCCGCGCACACTCATCGGCATCTTCTCGCCGCGCTTCGCGTACTCGTCGATGTCGTCGGCAATACGATAGAGCACGAGCTCGGCAGCGTGGATCTTGGAAGCCGCCTCGCCGAGGACGCGCTGGAGTGGTTGCCATTCGTGCGAGATGTGGGCCGTATACATGACCTTCTTGCCCGGCACGACTTTCAGGAATTCTTCCAGTGCGCCCCTCGCAACGCCGGTCGCTCCGCTCGCGATGCAGAGGCCCAGAACCGGCCCTGCCTGCGACTTGAACACGCTTGGCGCGTTCGGATCTGTGTAAGGCGTCGTCTGGTTTTCCAGCAGCGCGGTCAATGACAAAAAGCGATGCGACGGAATTGCGAGGTTCGTGCATTTGACCGAGCAACTGCCTGTGCCCTGCAGACCTGCAACGAACCAGTCGTCCAACACCTCGAGATCGCGCTTGGGGACAAGCAGGTCGCCTTCGTCGAGCTTGTTTCCCTGCTCATCGAAGATTTCGCTGCCGAGGAGTAGCCAATCCGCCGCAGCGTTTCCGGACGCGAACGGCCAGAATCCACTCAGAACATAGCTTCCATCGGCCTTACGGGTTGCCCTGCCGCGCGGCCCGATCACGGCCGCAACAGCCTGCTCGCCGGTATCGCCATAGACATCGCGCTGGGCTTGCTCGTTGATATGACCGAGCATCCAGCTATGCGCCTGATAGACACCGAGCACCCAGGCCGTCGCGTTGCAGCCCTTCGCGATGGTGGAGATGACGTCAACATGCGCGCGCATGCTGAGCTCTTGCCCGCCGCACACCGCAGCCTGAAGCGTCTGCAGTAGCCCGCTCTTCTTGAGGAGCTCGATATTTTCGGGCGGCACTTTGCGCATTTCATCCGCGAGAAGTGCGCGTGTGCGCAACTCGGGAAGGAGGCCCTCAGCAATGCGCTTTGCGTCAGCCTCGGCCATTCGCGCAGGCGTGTGCATGTTCATAGCATCCTCCCAAAAGGGGTTATTGAAACTGAATGTCATTCAGTTTCGAATTACTGTCAATAATGATTCTTACTCTGTTATCTCCTAAGTTCGACTTCGAACATTGATCGAAATTGACTTTCGGGCCTATCGCAATCATATTCCTTTGAATCTAAAGGAGATTTTTCTTGGACTTGCTGCGAGAAAAGCCAAGAGGGCGCGTGGCTCAACGGCAGCTTCGCAATCGTGAAGCGCTGGTCGACGCTGGTTATCGTGTCATCTCGGAAAAAGGCATTGATGCCGCGACGATGCAGGAGATCGCTGATCTCGCCGATGTCGGAGCCGGCACTGTCTACAGCTACTTCAAGTCGAAGGACGAGCTCGCCATCGCCGTGATGGAGCGCGTCATGCACAACCTTGCGCTCCGTATCGAGGCAGTGACCGACACGTTCACTGACCCGGCCCAGGTTTACGCTTTCGGCGTCCGTACAGTTATGGAAGCTGCGACCGGTGACATCCGTTGGAAGCAGCTCTTGAACCGTGCTGAGGTCATTGCGGACGCAATGTTTCGCTGCATGGGCCCATTTGCCATTCGCGACCTCGAGAACGCCACCAAGGCGGGAAGGTTCAAGGTCGCTGACGGGCCACTGACGTGGAAGATGGCCACCTACTCCATTGTCGGCGTCAGCCTTGCGGTGACTCACGGTGATCTCCCGCCGTCGGTGATCCAGGAGACTGTCGTGCGGCTGCTGTGTGCGACCGGAATTGGTGAAGCAGAAGCCATCGAGCTCGCCGGGCGTTCCCGTCCGGCCCTGCCGAAAGAGCGTCCCCCGGCCCGCCGTACTGCTGCATGACTTCCGGCCAGTGGCGTCGGTAGACGACTCGAATTGCCCCGGACGTCTCGCGCGACGTCGCCGCGGGCAGCCGTGCCAGAGCAGCCTATGAGTTGCTCCGGCATATCGGTCACCGCTTCAACATGTGATAGCTGAGTTCTCCAGGATCGGTGAGATCAGGCACCTTCCAGCCATCGAGGTCGTATTCGGCCATACAATCCTCGGCAAAGCCCTTGAAGCGGTCGGCATTGCCGGAAGCCTGTGCGCCGAACAGGCAGTAGCGACGAATCTCTTCGGTCGAGCCGCCATAGTTGATCTCGTAAAGCTCGTGGCGCCCGCCGAACTCACTGCCGATGCAGTCCCATAGAAGCTTGAGCAGCTTGACACGCTCTTCGGCCTTGTAACCGTTGGAGCCGCGCAGGTAGCGGTCGAGATAGGGACGGATCTCGTCGTTCTTGAAGTCGCTTGAATGGCTGTTGAGATAAATCAGACCGGAGGCAACGGTCTGCTCGATCAGATATTTGACCTTGGTGTAGGCCATGGTGGCGATGATCTGGTAGGCATTGCCGGGATCCATGTTCGGCAACACGTAATCACCGATCCACGGCTTGGGATCCCGCACCATCGCATCCGACAGACTCCAGAACAGATTGCGCCAGGCAATGACCTCACCGACATTGGCCTGCACGCCGCGATAGTCCTTGGTGCCGGCGGCTTCCGTTGCCTTCAGCAACAACCCACTGATGAAATCGAGCTTGACCGCGAGCCGCGTGCAACCGTGCACCACAAAGCGCGGCAGGAAGCCGGTGCGCGGGAAGAAGTTATTCGCCTTCTCGATGTCGCCATAGACGAAGACGTTCTCCCAGGGCACCAGCACCTTATCCATGATGAACACGGCGTCGTTCTCGTCGAGCCGGCTCGAGATCGGATAGTCGAACGGACTCCCCATCACGCTTGCGCTCATCTCATAGGAGGTGCGGCAGATGAATTTGACGCCGGGCGCATTGGTCGGGACCATGAATACGGCGGCAAACTTCTTGTCCTGCAGCGGGATGAGCCCGTGATGAGCGACGAAGGTGAAGTTGGTCAGCACCGATCCCGTCGCCACCACTTTCGCGCCCGAAACGATCAGCCCGGCGTCGGTTTCTTTCTCGACATGGCAGCAGACGTCGGCGACCTCGTTCGGCGGACGGTCGCGGTCGACCGGCGGATGGATGATGGCGTGATTGATGAACGGCACGCGCTCCTGGCTGAATTTGTACCAGCGCTTCGCGTTGTCCTGATACGGATCGTAGAAGTCGGAGTTCGCGCCCAGCGTCGCGAGGAATGCGGCCTTGTAGTCAGGCGCGCGCCCCATCCAGCCGTAGGTGATCTTGGCCCATTCGGCGATCGCATTACGGCCAGCGATCAGATCCTGCATCGACTTCGGCGCCTTGAAGAAGGCATGCGTCATGCCGCCATTGCCGGTGTCGGTCGGAAGCAGAAGCTTGTCCTTGTGCTTGTCGTCGTGCAGCGCATCGTAGAGGCGAGCAACCATGCGCGCGGTATTGCGGAAGGCGGGGTGCGTGGTGACGTCCTTGACCCGCTCGCCGTAGATGTAGACGGCGCGACCATCGCGCAGTGAGTCCAGATATTCCGCGCCGGTCTGCGGGCGCGTGACCTTCACGTTGCCCGTGTCCTCCGGCAGCACTGACGCCGCCGTCTGCACCTTGCCTGCCATCGTTTCATCCCTCACGTCTTGTTCGATTATCGAACAAGTGTCCGTATTTCGAACTTGGCAGGACGATACGGCTGGCGACGCTGCTTGGCAAGGAACCTTGAGAGAAGAAGTCAGAGAGGCGACGTCAGATTGTCATCGAGGAGACTTGCTCGGCGATCCGCTTGAGCTCCGGCAGAAAATGCTGACGCATCTCGTTGCGCGTCGTGCGCGTCGCATGGGTCGAAAGGTTGATGGCGCCAACCGCCTGACCGCTGCGATCAAGCACAGGCACCGCAAGCGCACGCAAGCCACGTTCGAGCTCCTCGTCGGCGATGGAGAAGCTCTGGGCACGATCGGCGCAGATGCGATCGTAGAGCGCCTGAAGATCGGTGATGGTCTGCGGTGTGTAAGCCTCGATTCGCTGCGACTTCAGCCGTCGCCAGATCTCGGCTTCGTCGAGAAAGCCGAACATGATCCGTCCGAGCGCGGTGTGCAGCGCCGGCAGGCGGCTGCCAACGGAGAGCGTCGCCGACATGATGCGTCGCCCGGGAATGCGCGCGACGTAGACGATATCGTTGCCCTGCAGGGTCGCCGCCGAGCAGGATTCGCCGAGCCGCTCGCTCAATTCGCGCATCATCGGCGTCGCGCGATCAATCCAGCTCTGCGTCGAGAGATACGCGAAACCGAGATCGAGGATCTTTGGCGCGAGCGCGAAGCTGCGGCCGTCCTGCTCGACATAACCGAGCAACGTCAGCGTCCGCAGCACTCGACGCGCGGTGGCGCGGGAGAGATCCGCAATCTCGGCCGCTTCCGTCAATGTCATGGTTGGCCGTTGGCGGCCGAACGCGCCGAGTACAGACAGGCCCTTGGCGAGCGTCGTCATGAACTCTTTATCGTCGGGATCCGACTTGAGCGGTGGCATGACGCGGGCTGCTGACTCCAGAACGGCTTTAGTCAGGACAAATACCACTGTTCGATTATCGAACACCCAACCTTGTGTCAATGTTGCCAGTCCCCTGAACCACGGAACGGGCATCGGCTTCACTTCTGGAATTTGCACGCTCGGCACTAGTTGTTGCCGAGCGTGATTCCGGGCTCCCAAATGATGGTCCCAAACCGCCTGGAGTCATCGCGCGCGCGTTCCCCGAACGCTTCGGGCGACACGGAAGCGGGGATATTTCCGACCGCCATCATGCGTTCTTTCAATGCGTCTGCTCGGGCGCGCGGCTCACTTCGGTCAGGCGCGTGACGATATCGCTTGCTAATTGATCAAAGAAAACAATTGAGGCAGGGGTCACTGCAGACTGTCGTCCAGTGGTCGACGCCCTTTGTTCGCAAGCTCTGTTTTACGATCGCTCCGCGTTCACCGTTTCTCCGTGCCAGTCGCTACCTCACCACGATGTGCGATCATTGCATAAAGCGATGGGCACAACGAATAGAGTAAGTAGTGTCCCAATCGAAAGGCCGGTGGCGATCACAATACTCATGTTGGAGCCGGACACCGCGCCTGCGCCGTTCGCCGTGACCAACGGCGCGACGCCGAGCACCATCGCGACCGTCGTCATCAGAATCGGCTTTCGCTCGCTAGAGCCGTGAGTCGCTTCTCGCCCAGCGGAGACGCATTCTCGAACCCCCGCCGCATTTTTCCGAGTTGCGGATCGCGATCGCGGCGAACAGAGCCTCTTTGTTGGATTTAGCGAGGGGCGCAGGGGAAGTAAATGGAACCGAATGGTACACATCCCACTCGGGAGATTGCCGAGGGCCGAACCGGTCGACCCTTGATCCGGTCATCCCTTCGGCGGATTGAAAAGATCCGTCGTCGTCTCATCAACGGCGATATCGACCAGCGTAGGTCCTTTCACCGCCAATGCTTCACTGAGGATCAGGTCAAGTTGGGCGGCCTCCGTCACGCGCTTGCCCGGACAGCCAAGTCCCTTGGCGAGGGCAACGAAGTCGAGACCGGGCAGATCAATGCCGGGCGGACGGTGTGCCTGCATGATCCTGCTGAACGCGCGCATCGCGCCGTAGCCGGAATTATTCATCACCACAAACATGATGGGCAGCCCGCGTTGCGCCGCGGTCCAGATCGCCTGGATGCAATACATAGCTGATCCGTCGCCGATCAGGCACACGATGCGCTGGTCCGGCCGCGCCAGCGCCACGCCCACGGAGGCCGGCAGGCTGTAGCCAAGCCCGCCGCTCGCCATCGTGTAGAAACTGTCCGCCCCCCGCATGGGCAGGAATTGCTGGATGGCCGGTCGATGCGACGGCGCTTCCTCCACCACGATCGCGTCTTGTGGCAGCAGCGCGGAAAGACGGCTCAGCGCGTAGCCGGGAGGGATCGGGTTTGCGGGCGCAGGAGCGGCGGGCCTGACGCGCATTACGGGCAGTACACGGTCGATGCGGTCGGGCAGCACCGACAGAAGCGCATCAAGCGCCTTGGGCAATGTTGCGATGATGGTATCGCCGACTGCGGCGGACGCGGCTTCGGTCGGATCGTCGGTGATCTGCCAAACCGGAGTTTCGTCATCGAGCAAATCGCATTGCCCCTCGACATGGAAGGTGAATACGGGCGCGCCGAACACCACGATCAGATCGGCCTCGCGCAGGGTGCCGGCGAGGCCGCCCGGCACAGCGGGAAGGAATCCAGCAAACTGGGCATGCAGTTCCGGGAAGCTCGCACGGCTCGACATCGGGCTCGTCCACACGGCCGCCCTCGCCCGCTCGGTAACAGCAACCATCGTCGCAACACAACCGTTGCGGTCGACCTCGGGGCCGACGACGAACGCCGGTCTCTTGGCCGCTGCAATCGCTGAGCCCAGGCGGACGATGGCCGCAGGATCCGGCGCAAACTCAGTCGCGATATGGCGGATCGGCGGTATCGACGCAGGACGCGTCCAATCATCCGACGGCACCGACACGAAGGTCGGGCCGCGCGGATGCTGCATGGCGGTGAGGAAGGCCTGGGCGATGGCTGCGGGGACGTCCTCGGCGCGCGCGGGCTCAACACTCCATTTCACATAGGGTTTGGGAAACAGTTCGGCATCCTCGGCGAAGAGATAGGGCCGCATCCGCAGCAGGCTGCGCGCCTGCTGCCCCGCCGTCACGACCATCGGCGTCTTGTTGCGAAACGCCGTGAAGAGATTGCCGAGCGCATGGCCGAGCCCAGCCGCCGAGTGCAGATTGACGAAGGACGGCCGGCCCGTCGCCTGCGCATAGCCGTCTGCCATGCCCACCACGCAGCCTTCCTGCAAGCCGAGCACGTAGTCGATGTCGTCGGGCCAGTCGCCCAGGAAGGCAAGCTCGGTCGACCCGGGATTGCCGAAGACGCGATCGACGCCGAAGGAGCGAAGCACGCCGAGGGTCGCTTCCCGAACCGTGAGCAATTTCGAGTTCATAGGCAGATGTCCTTGGGTGCTTCGCTTCAAACGCTGTCAGAAGGGATAGTGCTGAGGTTGCGTCTCGATCGTGATCCAGCGCAGGTCGGTGAACTCGGCGATCCCCGCCTGGCCGCCGAAGCGGCCGTAGCCGGATCCCTTCACGCCGCCGAACGGCATCTGCGCCTCGTCATGCACGGTCGGGCCGTTGACGTGGCAAATGCCGCTTTCGATGCGCTGCGCCACCGTCAACGCACGCGCGACGTCGCGGCCGAACACCGCTGCCGAGAGGCCGTATTCGGTGTCGTTGGCGAGCCGCACGGCTTCGTCCACGCCGTTGGCGCGGATCACTGAGACGACGGGACCAAAGCTCTCCTCCGTGTAGATCCGCATGCCGGGCACGACGCGGTCGAGCACCGTTGCCGGGACGATCGTGCCCTTGCGCTCGGCGCCAGAGAGCTTGACTGCGCCCTTGCCGATCGCGTCCTCGATCAGGGCTACGACGTGCTTGGCCGGCGCCTCGTCGATCATCGAGCCGACCACCACCGGGCCGGAGCGTGGATCGCCGGCCGGAAGC
>NZ_JALBGZ010000619.1:0-3753 GCF_023006515.1 Bradyrhizobium sp. PRIMUS42 | reverse complement strand
GGGGTTCGCCCGCCCTGCTCCCACCTCTCGTGCACGACGCTGCCGCGTCCACCGCTCCCCGATCCGCGGCTCGTGACGACGTACGACCGCCCCTTTCGCCGGATCAGGATGGCCGACACATACGCCGAAACCGAATTTCGGTAAAGTGGAATATTTTCACGTCGGTGGATTGACAGCGGCCGACACAGGCACAATCGCGTGGCCCGGGTGAGCGAAGCGACACCCGGGATTGGTGCGGGGCAAAAGGTCCCGGATATCGCTCCGCTCATCCGGGCTGCGAAACCCACCCCGTTGCAATCGCGCTCGCCCAGCCAGGCATGCCCTTGCTGCGTGCCAATGCGGCCATGGCCGAAGGATCGTAGGGCACGTAGCGGATCGTCGCGGACCAGCCCGCTCCGGCATGTTCCAGGATGGCGTAGCACGCGTGCGGCGTGCCGACCTCGACCACGTAAGGAACGGGCGATTTCCCATCATAACCCGGCAATCCGACGCTGCCGGGATTGACCGCCAATCGTCCATCTCGAAACCGAACAACTCTTGCAATGTGCGTGTGTCCGCACAGGATGATTTCGGCATTGATCCCTGCGGCATCGACCTCGACCGCCTCGATCGGACTCGCGCGCACGCTGCCATCCGCGGTGATGGTATCGAGCCAGAAGGCGGCATCGTTGGTGGGCGAGGCGTGGCACAGCAACACCCGCTCCTTGTACATCAGTGTGGCGGGCATGCTTGCCAGCCACTCGAAATGCCTGCGATCGAGCTGCCGGAAATCGCTGCGCGCCGAGCCGCCCGCCTGCCAGAGCTCGACCAGGATTCGGTCCTGATCCCCGCGCACCGACGGAAAACCCCGCGCGATGAGGAGGTCTGCCGTTGCGGCCGCCTCGAGCGGTCCGCTGACATGGTCGCCGAGGTTCACGACCTCGTCGATGCCGAGCATAGCAATATCAGCAAGGACAGCTTCAAGCGCCGGACGATTCCCGTGCACATCCGCGATCGCAGCAAATTTCATATGGCCTTCCCCACTCGAGATGGCCGACAATTCACCCAATGCGGGACGATGCAGGGATAGCGGTTCTCTTTAGCTGCATTTGTAGAAGCGCCCGCAAGCTGAGTGTCAAATCGGCGCAGGCGGAACAATGGCACAACCAGGGTGCCGCGATCAAGCGACAGCTTCCGAGCTTCGACATCTTCGTTTACGATCCGGCCGAGCCACATCGTCGAGGACACCGGAATGCAGACCATCGGCCTGATCGGCGGCATGAGCTGGGAGAGCACCGCGCTCTACTACAAGCTCATCAATGAGCGGGTCCGCGACCGCATGGGCAAGCTGCATTCCGCTCCGCTGCTGATCTATTCCTACGATTTCGAGGCGATCAAGCAGATGCAGTACGCGGGCCGTTGGACGGAGGCGGCGGCCAGCCTGGCGGAGGTGGCGCGGCGGCTTGAAGGCGCCGGCGCACGGGCGATCGTGCTGTGCACGAACACGATGCACAAGCTGGCGCCTGAGATCATATCGAGCGTGACCGTTCCATTCATTCACCTTGGTGATGCCACGGCGCAACGGATCCGGGCGAAGGGATACCGGCGGGTCGGCCTCCTCGGCACGAAGTTCACGATGGAGGAAGACTTCTACATCGACCGGCTGCGCGCGCATGATCTCGACGTGCTGGTGCCTCCCACTGAGGCCCGCGCCGACGTGAACCGCATCATCTACGACGAGCTGTGCCTTGGAATCGTCGCCGATCCCTCGCGCCGTCGCTATCGGGAGGTAATGGCAGCGCTCGTCGCGGCCGGCGCCGAATGCATCATCCTCGGCTGCACCGAGATCACCATGCTGGTCGGCCCTGACGACACCTCGGTCGAGACGTTCGACACCACGGCGATTCACGCGGAGGCGGCGGCGGATTTCGCGATCGGGTAAAGCGCAGCCGGAATGACGATCCGTAGCCCGCATGAGCAAGCGACATGCGGGATCGATTGCCCCGGATATCGCTTCGCTCATCCGGGCTACTGCACCTGCCGCCTCAACGATGCTCGATCGCGCGGATCGCGCCACGGAGCTCGGCGAGGCCGCGCAGGCGGCCGATGGCGGTGTAGCCGGGGTTGGTGCGCTTGGTGGCGGCGAGATCATCCAACATGCGGTGACCGTGATCGGGACGGAACACGATCTGGCTGTCGGGCGAGCGCCGGGCGTTCTCCTTCAACAGCGCCTTCAGCACCGCGACCATGTCGACGTCGCCGTCGAGATGATCGGACTCGTAGAACGACAGCCCGTCGGCCTCGCGCTTGGTCGCGCGCAGATGGGCGAAGGCAATGCGCGGGCCGAAGCGCTCGGCCATCTCGGGCAGATTGTTCTGAGGCCGCACGCCGAGCGAGCCCGTGCACAGGCAGATGCCGTTCGCCTTGGACGGGACGGCGTCGAACAGCGCCTGATAATCGTCGGCCGAGGACGCAATGCGCGGCAGGCCGAACAGCGGGCGCGGCGGATCGTCCGGATGCAAGGTCAGGGACACCCCGAGCTGCTCGGCCACCGGCGTCACGCGCGCAAGGAATTCGGCGAGATGCTGCCGCAGAATCTTCGGCGTGATGTCGCGATAGGTCTCGAGCCGGTCGCGGAACTGCGGAATGGTCATCGGCTCGGTGGTCGAGCCCGGCAGCGCGCTGGCGATCACCATGACGAGATAATCGATATCGGCCTGGCTCATCTGGTCGAACAGCTTTTTCGCGCGCGCCTGCTGCTCGGACGAATATTCCTGCGCGGCAGCCGGGCGCTTGAGGATGTGGAGCTCGAACGCGGCAAAGCGGTCCTGGTCGAAGCGCATGGCGCGGGCGCCGTTCGGCAACTCCCATTCGAGATCGGTGCGACACCAGTCCACGACGGGCATGAAGTTGTAGCAGATGATCTTGATGCCGGAGGCGGCGACCGCCTCGAGGCTGGCGATCCACGCCTCGATGGACTGCGTCGCCTTGCCGCCGAGCCGCTTGACGTCGTCCGGGATCGGAATCGATTCCACCACCGACCATGTCAGCTGCGAGCGGCCGGGCTGGCCGTTCTCGATGAAGTTCTTGCGCTCCTCGACGGCCTTGCGTGTCCAGGCTTCGCCGATCGGCACTTGATGCAGCGCCGAGACGATATCGCTCGCCCCGGCCTGCCTGACATCGTCGAGCGAGACCGGATCGTCGGGCCCGTACCAGCGCCAACCTTCGAGCATCATGTGCAATCTCCAATCAATTCGCGGTCAGCACGACCTTGACGCTCTGCGAGCGGTCGAGCGCCAGCCTGAGCGCGTCCGGCGCGGTCGAGAGCGGCCGCTCGGCGGTGACCAGCGACAGCACGTCGATGCTGCCATTGGAGATCAGCTCCACGGCGGTTGCGAATTCGAAGCCGAACCGGAACGAGCCGCGCAGGTCGATCTCCTTGGCCATCACCGCATTGGACGGCGTCGGGATCTGGCCGCCCGGCAGGTTGCCGATCTGCACCACCACGCCGCCACGCCTGACGATGCCGATCGCGCTGGCAAGGCCCGCGGCCGTGCCGGAGACTTCGAACGCAACGTCATAGGGGCGCGAGGCGGCCTGCGCCTTCAGCCCCTCCTCCCCTCCGCCAACGTTCTCGACATGCGAAGCGCCGAGCTTGGTTGCGAAGGCGAGCGGCGCCGGGGCGATATCAGCGACGGTAATGTCCGTCATGCCGGCGCGGTGCGCGGCGAGCATGGTCAGAAGCCCGATCGGGCCGGCGCCGAAGATGATGCC
>NZ_JALBGZ010000618.1:0-3757 GCF_023006515.1 Bradyrhizobium sp. PRIMUS42 | reverse complement strand
GACTCCGGCGACATCGCCTGTGGCAACGCGGCGGTCTTGGTGCCGAACACCGAGCTGTTCGACGTCGCGGGATCTTCCTGCGCCGGCGCCGCGGCTGGCGCGGCCGTCTCGGGAGCCTCGGTCGGTGTAACGGTTGCGAGGCGATCACCCTTCATGGAGCGATCGACCTTAGGAAAATCGGCGGCCTGGTAGCGCGGCGGCGCCTGTAGCGCCGGGTTGCGGTTGATCGCGCCGGTGACGTCGCGACCATCGATGCTCGCGAGGCGAACCATCGCGCTCTGCGGAACGGAGGTGCCAATGGGGCGCGAAAAACTGTAGGTGGCGAGCTGGATGGAGGACGCTGCGGAAAAGACCTGCTTCTGCCAACGCTCGGCGACGCCGGGTTGCCGCGCCAGCAAAGAGGCAATGTCCTGATAGCCGGTCTCTCTCGGCATCAATGCGAAGATGCAGAGACCGATTCCGAAGGACGCGAACCGCGCGCCCTTCGGATGGTTACGCAACACTGACATCGTTACGCTCACGCTACGCTTACGCCAGAAAAATCGAGCCGCAGTACATCCGTGCAATTCGATCTTTATCGTAAGTATCTAATTTAGGTTGCCGGGGCGTTAATCGGCGTTGCGCGTCCAGCACACTCAAGCGAACACGGGTGTTTTCACGGAGCCGTCGCGCACGGTGGTAAACGCGTCCTCACGCGAAGCGGTAAACAACCGGTCAACGCGAATGGTGAAGGAACCGTTGACAGCGCGTATCATACGGGACGCGTGGTTCCCTTTGTTTGTGCGGAGCGCTTCCACGCCGTCATTGCGAGGAGCTCTTGCGACGAAGCAATCCAGACTGCCCCCGCGGGAAGATTCTGGATTGCTTCGCTGCGCTCGCAATGACGAGCGGAGAGAGCGTCGCGCATAACAAAAGAGGCGGAGCTTTCGCCCCGCCTCTTTCATTCCAGCATTTTAGTTCTGTCTTACGCCTGGCTTGCGATCGCCTTGCCGAGCGCGGCTTGCGCTGCGGCGAGTCGGGCGATCGGCACGCGGTAGGGCGAACACGACACGTAGTCGAGGCCGATATCGTGGCAGAAGGCGACGGAGGCGGGATCGCCGCCGTGCTCGCCGCAGATGCCGACCTTGAGATTCGGGCGGGTCTTGCGGCCGCGCGCGACGCCGATCTTGACGAGCTCGCCGACGCCCTCCTGGTCGAGCGCCACAAAGGGATCGACCGAGAGGATGCCCTTCGTCACGTAGGGACCGAGGAAGCTCGCCGCGTCGTCGCGGCTGATGCCATAGGTCGTCTGCGTGAGGTCGTTGGTGCCGAACGAGAAGAACTCGGCCGACTGCGCGATCTCGGCCGCGAGCAGGCAGGCGCGCGGCAGCTCGATCATGGTGCCGACCTGATAGGCCAGCTTGGTGTTGGTGTCGCGCATCACCGCCTGTGCGGTGGAATCGATCCGCGCCTTGACGAGGTCGAGCTCCATCTTGGTGGCGATCAACGGCACCATCACCTCGAGGCCGACGGCCTTGCCGGTACGCTTCTCGGCCTCGACCGCGGCCTCGAAGATCGCGCGCGCCTGCATCTCGGCGATCTCCGGGTACGCAATCGCGATACGGCAGCCGCGGAAGCCGAGCATCGGATTGAATTCCGAGAGCTCACGCGCGCGGTCGGCGAGGCGCCGCGGGTCGGTGTTCATGGCGCGCGCCACTTCCTCGACCTCGGCATGGGTGTGCGGCAGGAATTCGTGCAGCGGCGGATCGAGCAAGCGGATCGTGACGGGCAGGCCCTTCATGATCTCGAACAGCTCGACGAAGTCGGCGCGCTGCATCGGCAGCAGTTTTGCGAGCGCGGCGCGGCGCGACTGCTCGTCCTCGGAGAGGATCATCTCGCGCACGGTGCGGATGCGGGTCTCCTCGAAGAACATGTGTTCGGTGCGGCACAGGCCGATGCCTTCGGCGCCGAACTTGATCGCGGTGCGCGCGTCATCAGGCGTGTCGCCGTTGACGCGGACGCCGATCTTGCGGACCTGGTCGGCCCAGGCCATCAGCGTGCCGAACTCGCCGGACAGCTCCGGCTCGATCATCGGCATGCGGCCGGCCAGCACCTGGCCGAGCGAGCCGTCGATGGTGATGACGTCGCCGGTCTTGAAGGTGCGCGAGCCGATGCTCATGGTGCCGCGGCCGTAATCGACGCGGATGGTGCCGCAGCCGGAGACGCAGGGCTTGCCCATGCCGCGCGCGACCACCGCCGCGTGCGAAGTCATGCCGCCGCGCGTGGTCAAAATGCCTTCGGCGGCGTGCATGCCGTGAATGTCTTCCGGGCTGGTCTCGATGCGGACCAGGATGACCTTGCGCCCATCGGCCTGAAGCTTGGCCGCTTCATCCGAGGAGAACACGATCTCGCCGGAGGCCGCGCCCGGGGATGCCGGCAAGCCGGTCGCGATCACGTCGCGCTTGGCGTTGGGATCGATGGTCGGATGCAGCAGTTGGTCGAGCGAAGCCGGATCGATGCGGGTGACCGCTTCCTTCTTGGTGATCAGGCCTTCATTGGCGAGCTCGACCGCGATGCGCAGCGCGGCTTTCGCAGTACGCTTGCCGCCGCGGGTCTGGAGCATCCACAGCTTGCCCTGCTCGACCGTGAACTCCATGTCCTGCATGTCGCGGTAGTGCTTCTCGAGCAGCGTGTAGATCCGCGTCAGCTCCTTGAAGGCCTCCGGCATCGCCGCTTCCATCGACGCCTTGTCTGAGCCCGACTCTTTCCGCGCTTCCTCGGTGATGTCCTGCGGCGTGCGGATGCCCGCCACCACGTCCTCGCCTTGCGCGTTGATCAGGAACTCGCCGTACAGCTTGCTCTCGCCGGTCGAGGGGTTGCGGGTGAAGGCAACGCCGGTCGCCGAGGTCTCGCCCATGTTGCCGAACACCATGGCCTGCACGTTGACCGCGGTGCCCCAGGACGCCGGAATATCGTGCAGCTTGCGGTAGGTCACCGCGCGCGCGTTCATCCAGGATGAGAACACGGCACCGATCGCGCCCCAAAGCTGGTCGTGCGGATCCTGCGGGAAGTCCTTGCCGGTCTCGCGCGCGACCGCGTCCTTGTACTTGCCGACCAGATCGACCCAGTCGTCGGCGGTAAGGTCGGTGTCGAGCGTGTAGCCCTGACCGTCCTTGAAGGTGTCGAGGATTTCCTCGAAGTGATGATGCTCGAAGCCGAGCACCACGTCCGAATACATGGTGATGAAGCGACGATAGCTGTCATAGGCGAAGCGGCGGTCGCCCGACAATTCCGACAGCGCTTCCACGGTCTGGTCGTTGAGGCCGAGGTTCAGCACCGTGTCCATCATGCCCGGCATCGAGGCGCGCGCGCCGGAGCGCACCGAGACGAGCAGTGGGTTCCTGGTGTCGCCGAACACCTTGCCGGTCAACTTGCCGACATGGTCGAGTGCCTTCTCAACCTGTGCCTGCAACTCCTTCGGATAGGATTTGTCGTGGGCGTAGAAGTAGGTGCAGACCGAGGTCGGGATGGTGAAGCCGGGAGGCACGGGAAGGCCGAGATTGGCCATCTCGGCGAGGTTCGCGCCCTTGCCGCCGAGAAGGTCGCGCATTTCCGTCCGGCCCTCGGCCTTGCCGTCACCGAATGTGTACACCCATTTGCCGGCCTTGATGGCTGCTGGCGCCGCCTTGGCGGGCGCAGCCTTCTTCGGCGCGGGCTTCGCAGCGACCTTCGGCAGAGCCGCCTTGGTCACGGCCTTTGCCGCCGGCTTTGCAGCGGG
>NZ_JALBGZ010000617.1:0-3759 GCF_023006515.1 Bradyrhizobium sp. PRIMUS42 | reverse complement strand
ATCGCGGCGATCGCCAGCGCCGGGCCGGCGCGGCCTTGCCTCGCCATCTGGTGGCCGTCGATGGCGGTGACGACCGATGTCGCCTCGCCTGGTATGTTGACCAGGATCGACGTGGTCGAGCCGCCATATTGCGCGCCGTAATAGATGCCGGCGAGCATGATCAGGGCGCCGACCGGCGGAAGTCCGAAGGTGATCGGCAGCAGCATCGCGACCGTCGCGATGGTGCCGATGCCCGGGAGCACGCCGACCAGCGTGCCCACGAGGGCGCCGATCAGGCACATCAGAAGGTTGATCGGAGAGAGCGCGACGGCAAAACCGTGAGCGAGGTTGGCAAAGATATCCATCACACCCTCACTGGATCAGGAAACGCGGAAACATCGGCATCGGCAGCCCGAGCACGTAGGGAAAGAGGATTGCGCAACCGACCGTCAGGCAGGCGCCGACGATGGCTGCTTCCAGCCAGCGCGTCTCCTCCGACCCCGTCGCCGCGATCATGAAGCTTGCAAAGGCCGTGACCACGAGGCCGAGCGGCCGGATCGCCAGCGCGAAGAACAGAATCGCCGCCATCACGAACAATGGCCCCCGCCAGGAATAATGAGACATTGCCGGCCCATCGGTCACAAGGCCGGTCAAGGCGATGCCGGCGGACATGGCGACCAGCAGTCCGCCGAACATGCGCGGCGCGGTGCCCGCGCCGAAGGAGAAGCCCCGCATGCCCTGCAAGTCGCTCCCTGCCCACAGCGCGAACAGGGCAACCGCCATCAGGACGACGCCGCCGACATAGTCCTGCGCCGACCGGACCGTCATGAACAGAGTGAGGATCGCAACCGCGAACAGCGGATAGGAATAGATCAGCGCCAGCAGTACCTCGGACGACATCTTCTTGGTGCCGCCACCGAACGATCCGAAGATCGCACTGGGCGCGCCTGCGAGCAGCGCAGTCACGTGGCTGGTGACCACCGTCACCGGGCCGCGGCCGGCCCCCCAGCCGAAGATCGTCCCGATCGACCAGATCAATTCGAAGATCTGCGGCGCAATCGCCAGCAGACAAAAGCCGAGCACCAACCGGGTATTTCGGGTGGCTGTCGCTGAGTGGCCCATCGTGTCGGCCATGCATGTCTCCTCCGCGACCCGTAAGTCACGAGCACTGTTGTTCTAAATCGGCTGGAACTTGATCCCCCGCCCGGATCACTGCCTAGCGATTTTCATTACACAATGCCAGCAAAACCCAACAGCCCGCCGGCGAGCAGGAGCCAGAGTGGATTGATGCGCGAGACGGATGCGATCACCGCAACCATTGCGGTCAGAAGCACTGCAACAATTGTGCGATCGGTCGACTGGGCCAGGATCAGAGCACTGGCCGCCATCAATCCGATCGAGAGAGGAACCAGTGCAGCCTGAAGCAGGCCGGGCCAGCGCGATTGGCTCGGCCGATTCAGCAGCCGGCTGACATAATAGGCAAGCAGCGCCGTCGGCAGGCACATCGCCAGCGTCGCCGCCAGCGCCCCGGGGATTCCGGCGACGGCATAGCCGATTAACGTCACGATAAGCACGTTCGGACCTGGCGAGAGCTGCGCGATCGCATAGGCATCTGTGAACTGCTTCTCGGTCATCCAGTGATGCACCTCGACAGCGATGCGGTGCATCTCGGGCACCGCCGCCGCGGCGCCGCCGACCGCAAACAGCGACATCAGGCCGAAGGTGGAAATCAGCACCCAGATCGGGTTCTCGGCGTTCATGCTGCTACTTTCCGCCGCAGGAAAAAAATGGCGCCGATACTCACGGGGATCGCGACCAGCAGCACCACCTGGAGCGGCAGACGGAACACGCCAATGGCGGCGAACACGCCGAGCATCAGGGTGAGCGCGACGGCGTCCATCCGCTTCAACAGCGGGGTCATCATGCGGAAGACCACCGCGATTAACAGGCCCACCGCCGCGCAGGAGATGCCGGCGAGGCTACGGCGCAGCAGCTCCAATTCGCCGAACTGGGCGTAGATGATCGCGAGCACGGTCATGATCATTGTCGGCGGCAGCAGCAACCCGGCAAAGGCGGCAACTCCCCCGGCAATCCCGCGTAGCCGCGCACCGAACACCATCGACAGATTGACGATGTTGGGCCCCGGCAGGAAATGGCAGAGCGCAAAGGTCTCGTTGAACTCGTCCGCGGTTATCCAGCGGTGCTGCTCGACGATGGCCCGTCGGGCAAACACCAGCACGCCGCCGAAACCGGCCAGCGACATCCGGGCGAACGCCAGGAACAGCGCAGCGAGGCCGGGCGGTGCGGTGACGAGATCCGGCTCTTGATCTGATTCTTGGACGGCCGGTACTGAATCCGAGGACATCTCAGGAGCTTAGAACAGGGCTCGCGCCGCGGCCAAGACGGTCCGGAACCTATCCAAAGGGAACCGCACCGAACTCACGCGAAACCTCTGTTTTTCGAAACCTTTGCCCCCTATATTGGGGGTGCCGGTTCGCCGGCTATGGAAATAAACGGTCGTCGCAATAAACCATTCGGACCCGGGGGCGGTACCCGGCGCCTCCACCAAAGCCCACTTTGGGCAGGCCCAAGAAGCGGGTTTTGGCGGGGGCGAAATAGGATCGACGAGGGCGTAAAGGGCGTACTTTTTCCCGGTATTGTTCCGCCGTTATCGGGCTACTGCAATAGTTGCCAACGACAACTTTGCTCCGGTTGCTCAGGCTGCGTAACGCAGTTTGAAAGACCATCTTAAAGTCCTAACGGGTTAAGCTCCGTTAGGCGGGGTTCGGAGGCACCTGGCAACAGAAGCCTCCACTTTACTCTTGATTTCTTCCCCGGCGGGGACTCCTGCTGACCCGTCAGGCGCGGTACTATTGCGGCTTGGCGAGTCGGGCCGGCACGGTCCGGCTTCGGGGATGCAACAGGACCACCATGGCGACCGATCATATCCGATACGATGTGCTGGCCCGCGACGCGCTGCGCGGCGTGCTGCGGAAGGTGCTGACCGATGCCGCGGCCCATGGCCTGCCGGGCGAGCACCATTTCTTCATCACCTTCGTGTCGAAGGCCGAGGGCGTGAAGCTGTCGTCGCGGCTGCTCGCGCAATATCCGGAAGAGATGACGATCATCCTGCAGCACCAGTTCTGGGATCTGACCGTGCTCGAGGACCGCTTCGAGGTCGGCCTGTCCTTCGGTGGCATTCCGGAGCGGCTGATCGTGCCGTTCAGCGCCATCAAGAGCTTCCTCGACCCGTCCGTGAAGTTCGGCCTGCAGTTCGACACGTCCGACGTCGCCGAGGTCGCGCCCGAGACGCTGCCGACAGCTCCCGCGCCGTCGGCCGTCGCGGTGCAGACGCCTGCCCCTGAAACGGCGGAAAGCACGGAGGAGCCGACGGCCCCGAACCAGGGCGGTGCCGAGGTCGTGCGGCTCGATCGTTTCCGCAAGAAATGATCTAGGTTGGGCGCGAAGCCATCGCGCCGGCCAGACTGCCTATATAGAAGAGCACATGAAGAGGCCGCGCGGCATTTCGCGCGGCGGAATGGATGTGCTCATGGCCAAAGCTTCCCGCTCGAAGACCGACCGCCCCGCGACCCGCACCGAGACCGACAGCTTCGGTCCCATCGAGGTCGCCGCCGACCGCTATTGGGGCGCGCAGACTGAACGCTCGCGACAGAATTTTCGTATCGGCACGGATCGCATGCCGATCTCGCTCGTGCATGCGCTCGGCATCGTCAAGCTGGCCGCAGCGCAGTCCAACCTCGAGCTCGGCCTGCTCGACCG
>NZ_JALBGZ010000616.1:0-3761 GCF_023006515.1 Bradyrhizobium sp. PRIMUS42 | reverse complement strand
GACGCGGCGCTGGCCAGCGTCGGGCTCGCCGATTTCGCCGATGCGTTTCCGCGCGAGCTCTCCGGCGGCATGAAGATGCGGGTGTCGCTGGCGCGCGCGCTCGTCACCGATCCCGACATCCTGCTGATGGATGAGCCGTTCGCCGCGCTCGACGAGATCACGCGCTTCCGCCTCAACAATGATCTGCTCGCGCTGTGGCGCAGCCTTGGCAAGACCATCATCTTCGTCACCCATTCGGTGTTCGAATCCGTCTATCTGTCGCAGCGCGTGGTGGTGATGACGGCGCGGCCGGGCCGTATCCAGGCCGATATCCGCATCGAGACGGTAGAGCCGCGCGGCGAGGCGTTTCGCACCTCGGCGGCCTATTCCGATTATTGCCGGAAAGTGTCGGCGGCGCTGGCGCCGTCCTATTCGGGCCAGTCGACGCTATGAACGCGCAAGCCACCGTCACCGCGAAACCGCGCGCTGCGCAACGCGCGCTGCGCTTCGTGTTGCCCGTCATTGTGTTCGCGGCGGGCCTCCTCGCCTGGGAACTGGTGGTCCGGATCAAGGAGATCCCTCCCTACGTGCTGCCGGCCCCCTCAATCATCATCCTGACGCTGATCAAGGACTGGGCTGTGCTGTCACAATCGCTCGCGACCACGCTGTTGACCACGCTCGAAGGTTTTGTCGCGGCCAGCATCGGCGGCATCGCGCTGGCGCTGCTGTTCAACCAGTCGAAATGGGTGGAATATTCGTTATTTCCCTATGCAATCGTGCTGCAGGTGACGCCGGTGATCGCGATCGCGCCGCTGCTCCTGATCTACCTGGAACAGCAAACCGCGGTCGTGGTCTGCGCCTTCATCGTCGCCTTCTTCCCGGTGCTGTCGAACACCACGCTCGGGCTCAATTCGGTCGACCGCAACCTTGCCGGGCTGTTCCAGCTCTACAGCGCCTCGCCACAGCAAGCGCTGCGCTTCCTCAAGCTGCCGGCCGCGCTGCCCTATATCCTCGGCGGCCTGCGCATTGCCGGCGGCCTGTCGCTGATCGGCGCGGTTGTGGCCGAGATCGCGGCGGGAACGGCCGGCGCCGGCTCCGGGCTTGCCTACAGGATCGCCGAGTCGGGCTATCGATTGAACATACCCCGCATGTTCGCAGCGCTGCTGCTGTTGTCGCTGGCCGGGATTGTCATCTATGGGGTGCTGGCGCTAGTTTCCCACCTCGTTTTACGGCGCTGGCATGAGAGCGCGCTTGGAAAGGAAAGCTGATGTCTACCGGTTCGATTTCGTCCGAAAAGATCGACCTTCTGATCTATGGGCCGGTGCGGCCGATCCTCGAGAACGGGTTTTCCGACCATTTCGTCGTGCACAAGGCCGAGACGCGCGGTGACCTCGAGCGATTGACGCCGGCGATCCGCGAAAAAATCCGCGGCGTCGCGGTGACCTATCACACCGTGCGCGCCGACAAGGATTCGCTGTCGCAGCTGCCCAAGATCGAGATGGTGGCAAGCTTCGGCGTCGGCTACGACCACATCGACGCCAAATACGCGGCCGAGCACAATATCATCGTCACCAACACGCCCGACGTGCTGACCGAGGAGGTCGCCGACGTCGCGATGGGCCTTCTGATCTCCACCTTGCGCGAGTTCGTCAAGGCCGACCGCTACGTTCGCTCCGGGCTCTGGCAGACGCAGAATTATCCGCTCAGCGTCGGCTCGCTGCGCGACCGCAAGGTCGGCATCGTCGGCATGGGCCGGATCGGCCAGGCCATCGCGCGCCGGCTCGACGCTTCGCTGGTGCCGGTGGTCTACCACTCGCGCAACCCGTCCAAGGACGTCTCCTACAAGCATTATCCTGATCTGATCGAGATGGCGAAGGCGGTGGACACCTTGATGGTGATCGTGCCCGGCGGCGCCAGCACGAACAAGATGATCAATGCCGAGGTGCTGAAGGCGCTCGGTCCGCGCGGGGTGCTGGTCAACGTGGCGCGTGGCTCGGTGGTCGACGAGCCCGCACTGGTGCAGGCGCTGAAATCGGGCACCATCCTGGCCGCCGGCCTCGACGTGTTCGCGGCCGAGCCGACCGTGCCGGACGAGCTCAAGGCCATGCAGAACGTCGTGCTGCTGCCGCATATCGGCTCGGCCTCGGTGGTGACGCGCAACGCCATGGACCAGCTCGTGGTCGACAACCTCAAGTCCTGGTTCGCCGGCAAGGCGCCGTTGACGCCGGTCGCCGAGACGCCGTTTAGGGGGCGCTGATGACAGGTCTTCGGGTCGTTGCATTCGCCGTCGCGGCCTATTTGGCCGCGATCGGCATCGCGCAGGCGCAAGATGCGACGACCTTGAAGAAATCGATGCCAGGGCAATGGGAGCTCTCGACCACCGAGCGCAGCAAGACCTGCGTCGTCACCCTCAAGGGCGACGCCGCGGGCCAGGGTTTCAAGCTGGAGCTCGAGCCCGCCTGCAAGACCGCGCTGCCTTTCACCAAGGACATCGTCGCCTGGAACGTCAGGGGGCTCGACATCGTCCGCCTGCAGGACGCCACCGGTGAAGCCGTAATCGACTTCACCGAGGTGGAGGCCGGCATCTTCGAAGGCCTGCGGCAGGGCGAGGGCGTCTACATCCTGCAGGATCTCGCCGCCGCCCGCTCAATGGCCAAGTCGATGGATCAGATGATCGGCGACTGGTCGATGGTGCGCGGCAACGGCCAGCCGATCTGCGGGCTGACGCTGACCAACACCGAGTCGAGCCCCGACAATTTCCAGGTCTTCCTCAAGCCGAAATGCGATGCGGCCATCGCACAGTTCAACCCGACGCAATGGCGGCTCGAGCGCGGCCAGATTATCCTGATGTCGAAATCAGGCGATGCCTGGCAGTTCGAGGCCGACGACAACGCGCAGTGGCGGCGCGTCCCCGACACCGCCGATCCCCTGATCATGCTGCGTCAGTAGGCGCCCGAAGCGACGGCGCGGGATCGTCATGCTCCGGAGCGGAACGGTCTTGTGCTGAACCGATGGAGCCGCGGGCTCCTCTTAACCTCTCCCGCTGGCGGGAGAGGTCGGCGCGAAGCGCCGGGTGAGGGCTTTCTCCTCTTGGGGATGGTTCATTGTCGAGACACCCTCTCCCCAACCCTCCCCCGCAAGCGGGGGAGGGAGCGCACCTGCTCCCGGGGAGGCCCCGAGCCTCAGCCATTCGCGCTACGTCGTCACCTTCGGCGGCGGCGCGGTGCCTTGCACCCATTTCTCCATCTTGCCGAGCACGCCCCAGGCCGCGAGCGCCAGCGAGATCGGCATCGCGAACTGGCCGAGGCCCGGCACTGCCGACACGACGGTCCCGAGCAGTCCGGCAAGGCCTCCCGCATTGGGGCTTGCCGTCACCGAGGAGAGCAGCGCGGTGAGCACCGAGCCGCCGATGCCGAGCGCGGTCTTCTTGCCGTCGAGCAGCTTGCCGATGGTCTCGCCAAGCGCGCCGTTGACCTGGCCCAGCACGGGCTTGCCGTCCTTGTTGAGGAGCGTGCTGAGCAGATCGACAACCTGCTTCAACTGGTCGACGGGGGCGGGGGTGGTCGGGGTGGCTGGTCCCGGCATCGGCGCCGTCTTGTTGACGAGAGAGAACAGCCGTTCGAACAGGCTGATCGGATCGTTGGTCGTGGCCGGCAAGGTTTTGGCCGGGATCGTTGCCGGCAGCGTCGTGCCGCCGACGGCCGGCCGCAGCACTTGCGCAAGATCTTCCAGCCGCGTCAGAACGTGGGACAGATCGGCCGCCTGCCCGGCGGTGCCCGGCT
>NZ_JALBGZ010000615.1:0-3774 GCF_023006515.1 Bradyrhizobium sp. PRIMUS42 | reverse complement strand
GCTCGCCGCCGGCCCAGCGTGCGGTCGAAGCCTTCGCGGCCTCGCGCGCGCCGTCGGGATCGAATGCATAGAGCGCCTTCAGATGCGGCTCCCACGCAGCGACGTGCGCGAGCACGTCCTCCAGCACCTCGCTTGGCGAGAACTGCTTGGCGCGATAGCCCGCGATCAGATCGACCGCGGACAGATCGTGCAGCGGGGTGACCGCCTCTTCGACGTTCTTTTTATGCATTGGCGCCTACCGGCATGCGTGTCTCGATGATGCGGGCAAACATGCTGGCGCCGATTGGCAGGATCTTGTCGTCGAGCACGAAGCCGGGATTGTGCACGGGCACCGAGCCGTCATGGCCTACCCAGAAATAGGCGCCGGGGATGGTCTGCAGCATGTCGGCGAAATCCTCGCTGCCCATCTTCGGCTGGGCGCGGGTGATCACGTTGGCGGGGTCGACGATGGTGCGCGCGACCTCCTCGACCACCTTGGACTGCTCGACCTGGTTGACTAGCACGTCGAAGGTATCGCGGATGTCGACGTCGATCACGCACTGATAGGCGCTCGCGATGCCGGCGCAGATCGTGCGGATGCGTTCGCTGATCAGGGTGCGGACTTCTTTCGAGAAGGTGCGGATGGTGCCGCACAGATGCGCGTCGCCGGGGATGACGTTGTATGCGGAGCCGGCGTGGATCTGCGTGATCGAGATGACGGCGGCCTGCAGCGGCTCGACGTTGCGGCTGACGATGGTCTGGATCGCCTGCGCCAGCGTGGTCGCGATGATCACCGCGTCCTTCGAGCGTTCGGGCATCGCGCCATGCGCGCCATAGCCGGTGATGCGGAGGTCGAAGAAATCGGCGCTGGCCATCGCGGGGCCGGGCAGGATCGCGATCTCGCCATGGTTGAGGTCGGGCGCGTTGTGCAGGCCGTAGAGCTCGTCGCAGGGAAACTTCTCGAACAGGCCGTCCTTGATCATGGCGCGAGCGCCGCCGAGGCCTTCCTCGGCCGGCTGGAAGATCAGATGCACGGTGCCGTCGAAGTTTCTGGTCTCGGCGAGGTAGCGCGCGGTGCCGAGCAGCATGGTGGTGTGGCCGTCATGGCCGCAGCCGTGGAAGCGGCCGGGGATTTTCGAACTCCATTTCAGATTGGTGTTCTCTTCCATCGGCAGCGCGTCCATGTCGGCGCGAAGGCCGATGCGCTTGTTGCTCGAACCCTTGCCTTTGATGACGCCGATCACGCCGGTGCCGCCGAGGCCGCGATGCACCTCGATGCCCCAGCTCTTCAGCTTGTCGGCGACGATGCCGGAGGTGCGCACTTCCTCGAAGCCGATCTCGGGATGGGCGTGAAGGTCGCGGCGGATGGCGGTGAGTTCGTCGGCGTAGCCGTCGATGCGGTCGATCGTGGGCATGTGTTCCTGTCCGGTTAGCGTGAAGGAGGATTGAAAACGGGACCGTTCGGCTTGATGCGAATGCCCGGGCGCAGGCGCGTCCAGGGCAGCGTTGCGGTGTCGGCCGGCATCGCGCCGGGCGCGGCGCAGATCATCAGCTTTTCCGCGATCGGCTCGAAGTCGGCGCGGAAGTGCACCGAGCTCTTGTTGACCAGAATTTTCTGTTCGGTGGGCTCGATACCGACATAGCGGTACATGGCCTGGTCGGCGAGCTGCGCCTTGTGCGAAGAGACGACAACGCGGACGTCGCCGATGCGCAAGGCCGCGGAGGGGCCCATCTCCATCTCGCGGCCGCCGTAATAAGGGCCGGGCGCGATGAAGCGGCCGTCGGAGAGCTTTTCGACCACGAACGTCTCGGTATAAGGCTCGTCGCCGGGAATGCCGGACTTGCCGCCGAGAGACAACGTGACGGTGGCGCCGACGCCGGCGTCATGCGCCGCCCTTGCCGACTCCGGATCGTAGATCGCCCCGGTCGCGGCGCTAGCCTTGTTGCGAACCAGCGCGCGCAGCATGCCCGTCGTGTCGGAATCGCCGCCGGCGCCGGGATTGTCCTGGGTGTCGGCAATGATGATCGGCCTGCTCGCGCCTTTCGAAAGTTCCATGGCGTGGCGCACGCCGTCATCGGGCGACCAGATCTTGCCGTCGAAATCGTCCTCATGGCTCTCGATCAGCTTCACGATCGCATCCGCGGCGCGGTCGGCGTCGGCCTGCGTCCTGCCGTAGGCGAACACGCTCGGCCCGCAATCGCGGAAGTCGGCGGCGGGAAAGCCGGGCGCGAAGGAGAGCGTCGGAACCGCATCGTTCTCCAGCGCGGCGAGCTTTTCGTAGATGCCCTTGGTCGGCTGGTCGTTGGTGCACTGCCAGCTGATCGGGATCAGGAACGGCAATTGCCGGAAGGCTTTTGCGAAGCGCTGCTTCGTCTTCAAGAGCAGGGCGAGATGCTTTGCAGAGGCACGGCCCGTGTCGGCCATGTCGACATGCGGATAGGTGCGGTAGGCGATCAGCGCGTCGGCGTGCGCGACCATCTCGGGCGTGACGTTGGCGTGCAGGTCGAGGCTCGCGACCAGCGGAACATCGTTGCCGATGATGCGGCGCACGCGCGCCAGGATCTCGCCTTCGCCGTCGTCGAGATGCTCGGTCACCATGGCGCCGTGCAGGTCGAGATAGACGGCATCGATCGGGCCGGCGGCAGCGATGCCGTCGACCATCACCTTCACGATGCGCTCGAAGGCATCCTCGGTGACGTGTGCCGAGGGGCTCGCCCCGCAGGCGATCGTCGGAACGAGTTCCCAGCCGTTCGCTTCCGCGCTGTCGACGAAGCCGGCGAGGCCGACATTGATGCGCCGCATCACCTTCAAGACGTCGGCGCCTTCCGTCATCGCCGGCCAGCCGCCGCCATGCCGGAAGTCCGCAAATGTCGCCTTCGTCGGGGCGAAGGTGTTGGTCTCGTGCAGGAAGCCGCCGACGGCGATACGTGTCATTCAGTTCAGTCCCAATTGAAAGTGCGCGACGTTAGCCCCGGCGTTGCGGCGAGGGCAAGCAAGGCAGGCCATCGCGCCGCGCATGGCTTTAAGCTGTTTTGGGAATACTTCCCGCGATCACCGTCATTGCGAGCGTAGCGAAGCAATCCAGACTGTTTCCGCGGAGGGATTCTGGATTGCTTCGCTACGCTCGCAATGACGAGGGGAAAGGCTTACGCGCTGGCTCCCACGCCCTCCGACACCGGCCGGAAGTTCGCAAAATCCCAGTCGCGTCCCGGTGCCGCATCGAGCAGCGCCTTGGTGTAGGCCTCCTTGGGATGCGTCAGCACTTCGGCAGCGGGGCCTTGCTCGACGACGCGGCCGTGCTGCATCACCACGACCTCGTCGCAGATCTGCGCGGCGACGCGCAAATCATGGGTGATGAACAGGATGGCGATGCCGAGGCGGTTCTGGATCTCGTCCAGCAGTTCCAGCACCTGCGCCTGCACGGAGACGTCGAGCGCGGAGACCGCTTCGTCCGCAACCAGCACGTCGGGATCGAGCGCGAGCGCACGGGCAATGGCGATACGCTGGCGCTGGCCGCCGGAGAACTGGTGCGGATAGCGCGACACCGCATCGGCGGGCAGGCCGACGAGCTCGAGCAGCTCGCGCGCCCGCTTCATCGCGTCAGTGTGCGCGACGCCGTAGTTGATCGGACCTTCGGCGATGCTTCCGCCGACGGTGACGCGCGGGTTGAGCGAGCGGTAGGGATCCTGGAACACGATCTGGATCTTCTGCCGGTGCGGCTGCAGCAGGCGCCGCGAGATGTCGGCGATTTCGCGGCCGGCGAGACGCACGCCGCCGGAGGTCGGATCGATCAG
>NZ_JALBGZ010000614.1:0-3776 GCF_023006515.1 Bradyrhizobium sp. PRIMUS42 | reverse complement strand
CGGCACCTTCGGTGCCGCGCACATGCTGAGCTCGGTGTCCGAGCCCGGCCTGGAGAAGACCGCCGAGATGGCCCCCGATGCGCTGCGGCTCTATCAGCTCTATGTCCGCGGCGACGACGCCTTCGTTGCCGATGTCGTCAGCCGTGCCGAGAAGAACGCCTATGCCGCCTTCTGCCTGACCGTCGACACCGCCCATTACAGCCGTCGCGAACGTGACATCGCCAAGCGCTACGTTCGCGAGAGCCGCCTGCGCGCCACCGGCGGCGACTTCCAGAAGGGCCTGGAGTGGCGGACGGTGAAGATGGTCAAGGACAAGTTCAAGATCCCGCTGATCCTGAAGGGCATCGCCACCGCCGAGGACGCCCTGATCGCGGTCGATCACGGCGTCGAATGGATCTACGTCTCCAACCATGGCGGACGCCAGCTCGACCATGGCCGCGGCGCCATGCATGTGCTGCCCGAGATCGTCGAGGCCGTGAAGGGTCGCGCCAAGATCATGGTCGACGGCGGCATCTGTCGCGGCACCGATATCGTCAAGGCGATCGCGGCAGGCGCAGACCTCGTCGGCATCGGCCGGCTGCAATGCTGGGCGCTGGCGGCGGCCGGCGAAGCCGGCATCACACGGATGCTGGAGCTCTTGGAAGACGAGGTGCTGCGCTGCCTCGGCCTCTTGGGCGCCACTTCATTTGCCGAAGTCGACAAATCCTGCCTGCATCCAGCGACCGCCACCAACGCGCCGAGCGTGTTCAGCGCGTTCCCGCTGTTCGACCACGAGCCTTATCGATACTGACTTGTCGCTTATTGCCGATACTGAAGTGAAAGGACGCAGGTGACATCGCTCTCTCCCGGCAGCGCCGATGCGCTTCTGTTCGATCTCGGGCGCGTGGTGCTCGACATCGACTTCTCCAAGGCGATCGCATGCTGGGCGGGACATGCCGGCTGCCAGCCCGAAGCCATTGTCGCGCGCTATGTGCGTGACGAGGCCTACCGGCTGCACGAGGTCGGCAAGATCAGCGACGAGGATTATTTCGCCTCGCTACGTGCTTCGCTCGGAATCGGCATTTCGGACGCGCAGTTCCTGGAGGGCTGGAACGCGATCTTCGCCGGCGAAATGCCGGATATCGCCGAGTTGTTGCCGCGCGCGGCGAAGCAGATGCCGCTCTACGCCTTCTCCAACACCAACCAGCCGCATGTCGACTATTTCTCGAAGGAATATGCCGATCTGCTCGGCCATTTCCGCAGACTGTATTTGTCTTCCAGCATCGGCCTGCGCAAACCGGATGCCGAGGCTTTCGACCATGTCGTCGCGGCGATCGGCGTGCCAGCGGAGCGCATCGTGTTCTTCGACGATCTCGCCGAGAACATCGAGGGAGCGCGGGCGCGCGGCCTGACCGCCGTGCATGTCACGTCGCCGCGCGATGTCGGGAACGCCTTGAAAGCCCTGGGAATCTGAGGCTAAGCGCTTGCCGCGCAAGCTCACCGCACGCCCGGTTCCCGGGACAAATCTGCGGAACTTGAGGAACCCAAAGCCTTTGTGCATTTTTGTACAGAGTTCCGGGAACGGAATACCCCCCTTCGGACTCATGAGTCGGTTGGGACTTCTACATCGGACGTATCGACGTGCTGGGCAAAACCTATCTCACCAAGCAAGCCTCTCTCCTGCTTGAATTCGCAAGAACCACCTCGGATTCTGACCTTTCCGCCAAGCTGATCAGCAAGGCCGCCGACCTGAAGTCTCAGGCCGACCCTCTGCCCGACAAGGATCAAGGTCCCAAAGCTCCCGACGTCGCACTGGACGACGGCTCGGGCCGACCGAGCGGAAGTTGACCGATGCTGGCCGTGGCATTCGTCCTTCTCGTGCTCGCCATGGCCATCCTCATCCCGGTCTGTCTCGCCTTCCGGATCATGCCGCGACGGACTTGAGCCGCCTCCTCCACTGCTGAGGCCACGCAGGATAAATCACCCTGCGTGCTGCTTTGCCTCGCGCCCGCACTCGGATAGAACTCTCGCCGGCCATTTACCGATGTGCCCAGCAGGAGTTTAGCCCGTGGCCCTGATGCCGGTTTCTGACGCGCTTGCCGCGGTGCTGGCGGGTGCAGAGCCACTGCCCGAAGAGAAGGCCTCCCTCGACGAGGCCTATCACCGCGTGCTTGCGCAAGACGTCGCGTCGCGACGCACGCAGCCGCCGCAAGCGATGTCGGCGATGGACGGCTATGCCGTACGCGCGGCCGATGCCGCAACGATCGATTCCCGCCTGACGGTCATCGGCGAGGTCGCAGCGGGCCGTCCTTTCGCAGGAACGATCGGTGCCGGCGAAGCCGTACGGATCTTCACCGGCGGCGTCATTCCCGACGGTGCGGACGCGGTCGTGATCCAGGAGGACACCGTCGCGGACGGCAGGTGCGTCACGATCCAGGAAGCCGCGATCGCCGGACGGCACATCCGCCCGGCAGGCGTCGACTTCCGCGAGGGCGACGTGCTCTTGCGCAAAGGAACCCGCCTGACAGAGCGCGACCTTGCGCTCGCAGCCGGAATGAATCACCCGCATCTCGCCGTCTGCCGCCGTCCGAAGGTCGCGATTCTCGCCACCGGCGACGAACTGGTGATGCCGGGCTCAACGCCCGGGCACGGCCAGATCGTCTATTCCAATGGCTACGCCCTGCACGCGCTCGCCCGCAGCGAGGGCGCTGATACCATCGACCTCGGCGTCGCCGCCGATACGCTTGCAGCCACCTCCGCCGGCATCCGCCGCGCCCGCGAGAGCGGTACCGACATCCTGATCACGACCGGCGGCGCGTCGGTCGGCGACCACGACCTGGTCCAGCAGGCGCTCCTGGACGAAGGCATCTCGATGGCGTTCTGGAAGATCGCGATTCGGCCCGGCAAGCCGATGATGCACGGACGGCTCGGCGCGATGCGCGTGATCGGTCTGCCCGGCAATCCTGTGTCCTCCTACGTGTGCGCCTTCCTGTTCATGGTGCCGCTGATTCGCGCGCTGTCCGGCCGTTCAGTGATTCATCATCGTCGCGAGCGCGCCGTGCTGGGCCGCGATCTCGGCGCCAACGACCAGCGCGAGGATTATCTGCGCGCGCGCCTGGAGCTGCGCGACGACGGCACGCTCGTTGCCGTTCCCGTCAGCCATCAGGACTCCTCTCTGCTTGCGAATCTTGCTGCAGCACAGGTACTTCTCGTGCGCCCACCGTTCGCGCCGAAGGCCGAGGCCGGCAGCCCTTGCGAGGTGCTGCGGCTCCCCGTCTGAACTGGGCGGCCACACGCATTCCGCGAGCTTCGGTCTGTTCACGGTAAATTAAGCAGTTGCGGAACATGTATCGAACATATAGTGTCCGTTCATGATTTGTTTCGAGCGTGCAGCGGCTTGTCGCTGAATTCATCGTCTCGGAATCGAACGACATCAACCGGGGGACTTTGGTCGAGATGTTAACGCGCAAACAATACGAGCTTCTGCGGTTCATCAGCGAACGCTTGAAGGAAAGCGGCGTGCCGCCCTCCTTCGACGAGATGAAGGATGCGCTCGACCTGCGCTCGAAGTCGGGCATCCACCGCCTGATCACCGCGCTCGAGGAGCGCGGCTTCATCCGCCGCCTGCCCAACCGCGCCCGTGCCATCGAAGTGATCAAGCTGCCGGAGCTTCAGGCTGCCGCCGGCAACCGACGCGGTTTCACGCCGAGCGTGATCGAGGGCAATCTCGGCAAGGTCCGCACGAGCTCCAGCCCGGCCGTGGACGAGGGCGAGCGGCCCGTTGCGGTGCCCGTGAT
>NZ_JALBGZ010000613.1:0-3785 GCF_023006515.1 Bradyrhizobium sp. PRIMUS42 | reverse complement strand
GGGCGAGCCGGCTGCGATGCAGCGCGAACAGCTCGAGCACCTTGTCGGCGGGCTTTGCGGCGCTGAAGAGATACCCCTGCATCTCGGAACAGCCGAGTGCGCGCAGCAGGCGCTGCTGCTCCTCGGTCTCGACGCCCTCGGCCGTGGTGGTCATGCGGCGCGCGGCCGCCAGATTGACGACGGCCTGGACGATGCTGGCTGAGCCGTCGGGACCGGCGATGTCGTCGACGAAACAGCGGTCAATCTTGATCTTGTCGAACGGGAAGCGGTGCAGATAGCTCAGCGACGAGTAGCCGGTGCCGAAATCGTCGAGCGCGATGCGCACGCCGATGGCCCGGAGCTGGTGCAGGATCGTAAGCGCAGTGTCGTCGTCGCGGATCAGCACCGCCTCGGTGATCTCGAGCTCCAGCCGGCTCGCCGGCAGGTTCGAAGCGGCGAGCGCCGCCATGATCTTCAGCGCCAGCGTGCCGCTCTTGAACTGCACCGGCGAGACGTTGACGGCGAGGCGGATGTCGTCGGGCCAGCTTGCCGCCTCCCGGCAGGCGGTCGCCAGCACCCATTCGCCGATCTCGTTGATCAGGCCGGTATCTTCGGCGATCGGGATGAACTCCGCCGGCGAGACCATGCCGCGCTCGGGATGGCGCCAGCGCACCAGTGCCTCGCAGCCGGTGATGCGATCATCCTTCAGGCCGAGGCAGGGCTGGTAATAGACCTCGAGGCCGCCTTCGAGACCCCCTTGGGCGATGGCGTGGCGCAGGTCGCTCTCGAGCTGCCGGCGTTCGCGGGCCTTGGCGTCCATCTCCGGCTCGAAGAAGCGATAGGTGCGGCGTCCGGCGGATTTGGCGGCATACATCGCCATGTCCGCGTTCTTGAGGATCTGGTCGAGCGCAGTGCCATGTTCGGGTGCGAGCGCGATTCCGATGCTGGCATCGGTGTTGAGATGATGGCCCAGACAGTCGAACGGCGCGCGGATAGCCTCGAAGATCCGCGCGACGAGTTCGTTGACCTGGTCCAGCGACGTCACCGGGCTCTGTACGATGGCGAATTCGTCGCCGCCGAGCCGCGCCACGAAATCCGCCGGGCCCGCACAGCGGCGCAGGCTTGCGGCAACCGATTTCAGCAGCTCGTCCCCGACGAGATGGCCGAGCGCGTCGTTGACGCCCTTGAACTCGTCGATGTCGATGTAATGCACCGCGATCTCTTCGCCGTTGCCGATAGCGGCCAGCTCTTCGCGCAGATGCTCGTGGAACATGGTGCGGTTGGGCAGATCGGTCAGCGAGTCGTAATGGGCGAGGTGGGTGATGCGCTCCTCGATGCGACGACGCTCGGTGATATCCTCATGGGTTGCCACCCAGCCGCCGTCCGCGAGCGGTTCGTTGAGGATGTGGATCGAGCGGCCATCGGAGGTCTCGACCACCATGGAGTTGCGCACATGGATGCCCTTCAGCACGCGGGCGAGATAATCGTCGACGTCGCCCGTGAACGAGCCGGTCACCTTGCGATGGGCGATGATGTCGTGGAAGCTCGAGCCGGGCTTCACGGTTTCGGCCGATAGTCCGTACATCTCGATGTAGCGCTGATTGCAGACCACCAGCCGCTGCCCGGCGTCGAACAGCAAAAGGCCTTGCGTCATGTTGTTGACGGCGCGGTCGAGCCGCTGCTTTTCCAGCGTCAATCGTTCCCGCGAGAGTCGGTGCTGCGCCAGCAGCTTGCGCACGACCGCGATCAGAACGCCTGCGATGGCGAGCGCGGAAGAGGCGGCGACCGACATCAGGATGCCGATCTGCTCGCGCCAGTCCGCTAGTGCAGCCGCGCGCGTCGTGGTGGCCATCATCAGGATCGGGTAGTGGGGCAGGGCGCGCGAGGAGATCAGCCGGTCGTCGCCGTCGACCGGGCTTACGAAACGGCCGGCGAATTGATCGAGGCCGAAAACCCTCTGCTGCGCAAATGAACCGTTCTTGAAATTTCGCCCCATCAATTCGCTGGAATGCGGATACCGGGCGAGCAGCGTACCGTCGCGATGCAGCATCGAGATTGTGGCGTCTTCGCCGAGCGCGACGGAGGCGAAGAATTTCTCAAAATTCGCGGGCTCGATCCCGCGTCCGACGACACCCAGGAATTCGCCGCTTGGTCCGACGATCCTCCGGGCCACCAGGATGGTCCATGCGCCGGAGATGCGGCTGTGCAGCGGCTCGATCAGCACGTCAGGCGAATAGGGATCGTATTTGAAGGTGCGAAAATAGCCGCGATCGGCAACGTTCACTTTCGGAGCCGGCCATGCCGTGGAGGAATTGATCAGATCGCCTTCGGCGTCGATGATGTTGACGCCGCCGATGTAGGGCAGCGCCTCGATCTTCGAGCGCAACATCCGATGGACGTCCTGGCCCGAGAGGCGCTTGCGATAGTCGTCGGCACTGTTGATTGTTGTGGTGCGGACGTGGTCGACGAAATCCTTCTGGATGACCGCGAAATCCTGCAATTGCTGATCGAAATGGTGGGCGAGCAGCAGCACCGTGTTGTCAAGCTCGCGGCTGGAGTTACGCAGTGCCCGCTCGCGGAAATTCTGCGCCATCAGCACCGAGCCTATGGCAATTGCTGCGATCAGCAGCGTGCCGCTCATCACCAGCCAGCGGATCGGTCCGCCGCGCACGAAGGCCTGGTCAAAGAGGCGATTGCCTAATCTCGTCATCATGCTGGATCATTGCCGTGCACACGTCAGGGTCAATTCTTGGCCCGGTAAACATCCGTTGGTTTACGGGATCGGTGTGGAGGCGAAGTTAGGAAGCGCGGTTAATGCGATGTGAACGGCCGCGCACAAAAGCAATCGATGCGCCGGGCGCAAGACCGTGCAGGAATTGCCGCAAGCTCCCGCGATGCCGGTCAATTCCTGCCGGCCGTGCCGTGATCAACCAGGGCTTAACCATCTAACATGTTGGCGTTCCTCGAAAGCGCATTGGCACGTGATTTGCGAACACATCTGCCAAAGACACAGAGAGGGACACGACCATGACGAACATTCTGAAGAGCTTCATCGCCGACGAGCGTGGTGCGACCGCGATCGAATACGGCCTGATCGCCGCCGGCATCGCGCTTGCGATCATCACCGTCGTGAACGGCCTGGGCAGCAGGCTCAACACGAAATTCACATCGATCAGCACGTCGCTGAAGTAACGTTCACGCGCGGTAGTGGCCGGACTTGCCGCCGAGCTTCTCGACCAGATGGATACCCTCGATGCGCACGCCGCGCTCGACCGCCTTGATCATGTCGTAGATGGTGAGGCAGGCGACCGACACGGCCGTGAGGGCCTCCATCTCGACGCCGGTCGGGCCCGTCACCTTCACGCTGGCGCGAACGAGGCAGCCCGGCAATTTCACGTCGGGCTCGATGTCGAGCGTCACCTTCGACAGCGCGAGCGGATGGCAGAGCGGGATCAGTTCCGAAGTGCGCTTGGCGGCCATGATGCCGGCGATGCGGGCTGTGCCGAGCACGTCGCCCTTCTTGGCATTGCCGGATACGATCAGATCGAGCGTCGCCCTGGTCATGACAACGCGGCCTTCGGCGACCGCGAGCCGCTCGGTCGCGGGCTTGTCCGACACGTCGACCATTCGCGCCTCGCCGGAGGCGCCGATATGGGTGAGGGCGGGGCCAGCCTTGGCTCTCAGGGGCTTGGTCTTGGAAGGCTTGCGCGCCATGTCAGCGCGTGCCCGTCGCGCGCGCGCGCCGTGAGTTCATCGTTGGCTTTTCCCAAGCGTCCCACGTCGTCGGGCGTGGCAAGGATGAAGCC
>NZ_JALBGZ010000612.1:0-3787 GCF_023006515.1 Bradyrhizobium sp. PRIMUS42 | reverse complement strand
CGCAACGGCTCGGGCAAGTCGACGCTGCTGAAGATCGCGGCCGGCCTTGTCGAGCCCGACGGCGGCACGCGCTTCGTGCAGCCCGGCGCCACGGTTCGCTATCTGCCGCAGGAGCCTGACTTCGGCGAGCACAAGACCATCCTGGCCTATGTCGAGTCCGGTCTCGCTCCCGGCGACGACCAGCATCAGGCGCGCTATCTCTTGGAGCAGCTCGGGCTTACGGGCGATGAGAACCCGCATGATGTCTCTGGCGGCGAAGCCCGTCGCGCGGCGCTGGCGTATGTGCTGGCGCCCTCGCCCGACATCCTGCTGCTGGACGAGCCGACCAACCACCTCGATCTCGCCACCATCGAATGGCTGGAACAGGAGCTGGACAGCCGCCGCAGCGCGCTGGTGATCATCAGCCACGACCGCCGCTTCCTGACCAACCTGTCGCGTTCCACGGCGTGGCTCGACCGCGGCAAGATCAAGCAGATCGACCGCGGCTTTGCCTCGTTCGAGACCTGGCGCGACGAGGTGCTGGCGGAGGAAGAGCGCGACCAGCACAAGCTCGACCGCAAGATCGTCGACGAAGAGCACTGGCTGCGCCACGGCGTCTCCGGCCGGCGCAAGCGCAACGTCAAGCGCCTCGCCAATCTGCACACGCTGCGCGATCAGCGCCGCAACTATCGCGGCACGGCCGGCACCGCCAGTCTCGCTGCGGCCGAAGCGGAGCAGTCCGGCAAGCTGGTGATCGAGGCGAAGGGCATCACCAAGGCCTATGGCGAGCGCAAGATCGTCGAGAATTTCTCGACCCGCATCCAGCGCGGCGACCGGCTCGGCATCATCGGGCCGAACGGCGCCGGCAAGACCACGCTGGTCAATCTGCTCACCGGCGGCATGCAGCCGGATTCCGGCACGATACGTCTCGGCGCCAATCTGGAGACGGCCACGCTCGACCAGCACCGCGAAAGCCTCGATCCCAAATCGACGCTGGCGGAAGCCCTGACCGGCGGGCGCGGCGATCAAATCATGGTCGGCGGCAAGCCGAAGCACGTCGTCGGCTACATGAAAGACTTCCTGTTCGGGCAGGAGCAGCGCGGCACGCCGGTGGAGGTACTCTCCGGCGGCGAGCGCGGCCGACTGATGCTGGCGCGCGCGCTGGCAAAGCCCTCGAATCTCCTGGTGCTGGACGAGCCGACCAACGATCTCGATCTCGAAACGCTCGACGTTCTCGAGGAGATGCTCGGCGACTACGAGGGCACCGTGATCCTGATCAGCCACGACCGCGACTTCCTCGACCGCGTCGTCACCTCCGTGATCGCGCCGGAAGGCAACGGCAAGTGGATCGAATATGCCGGCGGCTACAGCGACATGCTGACCCAGCGCGGCGCGGACCTGAAGCGCGAGACGGCGAAGGCGCAAGCCCCGGCGGAGAAGAAAGAGGAGCGGCCGGCCGCTCCCGCCTCGTCGGCCAAGCGGAAGCTGAGCTTCAACGAGAAGCACGCACTGGAGACGCTGCCGAAGAAGATGGAGATGCTGCAGGCCGACATCGCCAAGCTGCAGCGCGTGCTCGACGATCCCAACCTCTATGCCAAGGATCGCAAGAGATTCGACGATACATCCGCCGCCATCGCCAAGGCGCATGAAGATTTGTCGGCCGCCGAAGAGCGCTGGCTCGAACTCGAAATGCTGCGTGAAGAGATAGAACAGGCATAAATCATGACAACTGCTCTCGCCGCCAAGATCGCCCGCGAATACGGCACACCCTGCGCCGTCATCGACATGGACAAGGTCGAGCGCAACATTGCGCGGATCCAGAAAGCCTGCGACGAGGCAGGCGTCGCCAACCGCCCCCACATCAAGACGCACAAGAACCCGACCATCGCGAAGATGCAGGTCGCGGCCGGCGCGAAGGGCATCACCTGTCAGAAGCTTGGCGAAGCCGAGATCATGGCCAATGCCGGCATCGACGACATCCTGATCAGCTACAATCTGCTTGGCGAAGAGAAGATGGCGCGGCTCGGCGCGCTCCAGGCCAAGGCCAACATGACGGTGGCTGCCGACAATTCCACCGTCGTCGCGGGACTACCGAAGGCGGCGGCCGCGTCAGGCCGCCCGCTCTCGGTCGTGGTCGAATGCGATACCGGCCGCAAGCGCGCCGGTGTCGAGACGCCGGCTGAGGCCATTGCGCTGGCGCGCGAGATCGCCGCGTCCAAGGGGCTGCAGTTCGCCGGCTTCATGCTCTATCCGACCGAGACCGGCTGGGCGGATGCGCAGAAATTTTACGACGAGGCGCTGGCCGGCGTGCGCGCGCACGGACTGGATGCGAAGATCGTCTCGACCGGCGGCACGCCGAACCTGAAAAATCTCGGCAAGCTGAAGGGCGGCACCGAGCACCGCTTCGGCACCTATATCTACAACGACCGCATGCAGGTCGCGGCCGGCTCTGCCAGCTGGGACGACTGCGCGCTGCACATCTATTCGACGGTGGTGAGCCGCGCCGCGCCCGAGCGCGGCATCCTCGATGCCGGCTCGAAGACGCTGACGACCGACACCGGCGGGCTCGACGGCCACGGCCTGATCCTGGAACACCCCGAAGCAAAGATCGCGCGCTTCGCCGAGGAGCACGGCTTCCTCGACCTGTCCCGCAGCAACACGCGGCCCAATGTCGGCGACGTCGTCCGCATCGTGCCGAACCACGTCTGCGTCGTCGTCAACATGATGGACGAGGTCGTGATGGTGCGGGGCGAGGAGATCATCGGCACGCTGCCGGTGGCGGCGCGGGGAAAGCTTCGGTAGGGGCAAACTGTCGTAGGGCGGGCAAAGCGAAGCGTGCCCACGACTTCTCGTCGTAACCGCGAAAGATCGTGGGCACGGCGCTTCGCGCCTTTGCCCACCCTACGAGTTTTCGGGAGGACTGCGCTCTCTCAGCCGTCATTGCGAGGAGCCCGTGACAAAATTGCGTAGCAGTTTTGCACTGGTGCGACGAAGCAATCCAGACTATTTCCGCAGAGGCAGTCTGGATTGCTTCGCTGCGTTCGCAATGACGGTGGTTAGGGGTTGAGCCACGCCAGCACGCCCCGGCCCGCAGCGGCCCCCGTCGCGAATGAGGCCTGCAGCAGATAGCCACCGGTTGGCGCCTCCCAGTCCAGCATCTCGCCGGCGGCGAACACGCCCGGCTGCTTTCGCAGCATGAATTGATCGTCGAGTTCGTCGAAACTAACTCCACCCGCAGTCGAGATCGCACGATCGATTGGGGCAACGCCCGTGAGCCGAACGGGGATTGCATTGACCAGGCGCGCAAGCTCGGCCGGCGAGAACGAGGCCAGCGGCCGGCCCGAGGCGATGGCGGCCTCCTGCATCAGGCCGATGCCGACCGGCGACAATTGCGCAGCCTTGCGCAGGAAATTCGCGAGCGACTGCTTGCCGCGCACCCCTGATAGCCGCGTGGTCAGTGCCGCGGCGTCGAGGTCGGGCCGCAATGCGATCATCAGCGTCGCCTGCCCGAGACTCAGCACCGCCTCCCGCAGTTCCGCCGACAGCGCGTAGATCGCGCCGCCTTCGATGCCGCCCCGCGTGATCATCGCTTCGCCGCGCACCGTGTGTGCACCAACCGTCAGCGCCACGCCCTTGAGCGGCTGGCCTTCGAAGCGATCGCGGAAGACGTCGGACCAGGCGACCGTGAAGCCGGAATTGGCTGGCCGCAGTTTTGAGATGGCGACGCCTCTTGCCGCGAGGAGTTCGACCCAGCCGCCATCCGACCCGAGCCGCGGCCAGCTCGCGCCGCCGAGTGCGAGGACCGTGG
>NZ_JALBGZ010000611.1:0-3791 GCF_023006515.1 Bradyrhizobium sp. PRIMUS42 | reverse complement strand
CACCGTTGCAGGGACAGCGCGCGCCGCCACCGACATCGCGATCGCGGCCGCCGTGCAGGCCAGCGACGTTCCGATCAGCACGCCGGCGCCGATCATGATGCTGACCAGCCCGTTCGCGGTCGCCATCAGAACGAGGCCGACGATGTACATCAGCGATCCCACGATCATGATCGGACGGAAGCCGTAGCGCACCGTCATCGCGCCTGCGAGCGGCTGGAGAAAGCCCCAGGCGAGGTTCTGCACCGCCAGCGCCAGTGTGAAGTCCGAAATCGAAAGGTGAATGTCGTGCGTCAGCGGCTGCATGAAGATGCCGAGGCTCTGCCGCAGCCCCATGCTCAGCGTCAGCATGATCGAGGCGCCGATCAGGATGGGCAATGTTGGACGCAGGACCTGCAGCAGGGGCATTTTCTTCTCCCTTTTGGGCACGGCGCAATTGCCGTCGTCCGCTTTTGCCGTTGATTTTGGTTACACAGACCTGTTTACTTAGGCTATGGATGGCTGGTGCTGTCAAGCGAACTGGACGCGCGCTACCGCATGGCTCCTCCGCCCGCCCCACAGACGATGAAAGAGCGGATCCTTCAGACCGCCGACAAGCTGTTCTATCTGCAAGGCATTCGCGCGATCGGCGTCGACACCATCGCGGCCGAGATCGGCATCTCCAAACGCACGCTCTACAACCACTTCCCCTCCAAGGACGCGCTGATCGCAGCTTATCTGCAGCGCCGCTTCGTGCACGCGTCCCCTTCGGACAAGCCGCCGGCCGAGCAGATCCTCGCCACCTTCGATTCGCTGGAGCGGCGCTTTGCGGCCAGGGATTTTCGCGGCTGCCCGTTCGTGAACGCGGTCGCCGAGCTTGGTCCTGCCGACCGCGCCGTGAAGAAGATCGCGGTGGCCTTCAAGGAAAGCCGCCGCCTCTGGTTTCGCGACCGCCTGACCGAGCTCGGTGTGCGGGACGCGGAGGCGCTCGCAACGCAGCTGGTGCTCTTGGTCGACGGCTCCATTGCGCAGGACCTGGTGCGCGACGATCCGGCGATGGCGCGTGCCGCGAAGGAAGCGGCGAAGGTCTTGTTGCGGAATGCGGGGGTGGATGTGGGGGATGCCGTGATGGCAAAGGGACGCAAGCCCGCGCCACAATGATCACCGTCATCCCGGACAAGCGCAGCGAAGCGAAGCGCAGATCCTGGATCCATAACCACAGGAAGCAATTTGACGAAGACTCGTAGTTGCCAGCTCGCGCGGCAACTTCTCCCTGGGGTTATGGGTCCCCGCCTTCGCGGGGACGACGACGGAGAATGTGGCGAGAGCATTCATCTCACGCCCAGGTCCTGCCAACATGCTTCTGTTTTGCCCGACGCGTCAAACCGGCCCGATCACCCCGTCAGCGGTTTTCGAACTCGCATAACCCATTGATCCGACTAGCGCCGGCTACTGTGCATGGGGTTGTTTTCGCGAATTCGCGGGGGCGCCCTTACGCCGCCTGCGACACGACGCGATTGCGGCCGTCGTGCTTGGCGCGATAGAGCGCGGTGTCGGCACGCTTGAGCACGTCGCCTACCGCCTCGCCCTTCTGCTCCAGCGTGGTCAGGCCGATCGAGATCGTGACCTCGATGCGCTTGGCACCCTTGTGGATCGCGAACGGCTCTCCTGCGATCGAGCGGCGCAGGCGCTCGGCGACCATGCCGGCGACGTGGAGATCGGTCTCGGGCATCACGATGACGAACTCCTCGCCGCCGTAGCGGCAGGCCAGATCAATGCCGCGGATCGACTTGCGGACCCGCACCGCGAACTCGCGCAGCACGTCGTCGCCGGCGTCGTGGCCGAAATTGTCGTTGATCGACTTGAAGAAGTCGATGTCCAGGATCATCAGCGCCAGCGGCTTGCCGCGGGTCGCGGCCTGCTCGGCGAGCGTCGCCAGATGGCTCTCCATGTAGCGGCGATTGTGCAGGCCGGTGAGCGCATCGGTGATCGCCATCTCGATCGAGTTCTGCACGTTGTCGCGCAAATGATCGGTGTAGCGGCGGCGGCGGATCTGGGTGCGGGCGCGCGCCAACAGCTCGATCTTGTCGATGGGACGCAGCAGGTAGTCGTTGACGCCGATCTCGAGGCCGCGGAGCAGCCGCGTCGAGTTCTCGGGGTCGGCGATCGCCAGGATCGGCACGTGCCGCGTCCGCTCCAGCGAGCGCGCCTGGCTGCAGAGCCTGAGGCCGTCGAAATTGTTGAGGTCGAGCGAGACGATCAGCAGGTCGTAATTGCCCTCGGCGGCGTGGAACAGCGCCTCCGTCGGGTTCGGCTCGACGTCGATGGTGTGCTCGGCGGCAAGGATCGTCGCCAGCCGCTCGTAGGAGGACGGACGGTCGTCGACCAGCAGGATGCGGCCGCCCTTGCCGGTGTCGGCCACGGCGCTACGCTCGGGCGCCTGCATGCCGATCTCGAGCGAGGTGATGGCGCGCATGCGCAGTTCGTCCGTCATCATCTTCAGCCGCGTCAGCGAGCGCACGCGCGCGATCAGCACGACATCGGAGACGGGTTTGGTCAGGAAATCATCGGCGCCAGCCTCCAGCCCGCGATTGCGGTCTGCCGGGCTGTCGAGCGCCGTCACCATGACGACGGGAATGTGGTGCGTCGCCGGATCCGTCTTGAGGCGGCGGCAGACTTCGAAACCGTCCATGTCAGGCATCATCACGTCGAGCAGGATGATGTCGCATTCGGCGCGGCGGCTGATCGCCAGCGCCTCGGTGCCGTTCGAGGCGGTCATCACGTCGAAATATTCGGCGGACAGGCGGGCTTCGAGGAGTTTGACGTTGGCAGGAACGTCATCGACAACCAGGATACGCGCGGACACTGTGAACTCACTTCCTATCCGATAAAACGCCGGACCGTCTCGATGAATTTGCCGACCGAGATCGGCTTGGACAAATAGGCCTCGCAGCCGCCCTCGCGGATGCGCTCTTCGTCGCCCTTCATCGCGAACGCCGTGACCGCGACGACGGGAATGGCGCGCAGCTCCGGATCGTCCTTGATCCAGCGCGTCACCTCGAGGCCGGAGACCTGCGGCAATTGGATATCCATCAGCACGAGGTCGGGCCGCGTCTTGCGAACGAGGTCGAGCGCCTCGTAGCCGTTGCTGGTGCCGGAGGTCTGGTAGCCGTGCGCCTCCAACAGGTCGCGGAAGAGCTTCATGTTGAGCTCGTTGTCTTCCACGATCAGGACGGTCTTAGCCATCCCGCCCTCCTGATGGGTCCGCAGACCGGTACATGTGACGCCTCAGACGCCGCTTTCCGGCGTTTCGAAAACTGGATTCAAACTAGCCTCAGATTCGCTTGAGTTTCGTTAAACCCGAGGGTCGACTTTCTGCGATGTGGTTTCCAGTTGCTTGCCTGGGGTCGGAAGACTCACGGACGAGACTCGGGCATGATGATTCCAAATTAGAGACCGAAAGTTAACGGAAAGGCAAACCGTCCCCTTGAAAAAGCCTGTTCACAACCTCCGCGAAGTCGCTGAAATCGTTGCGATTCAGGCACTGTCGTTCGTCGCGAGCGAGCCCGAGCGGCTGGGCCTGTTCCTGGCTGAGACAGGGGTCGGTCCAGAGACCCTGCGTAATGCTGCCACGGATCCCAATTTCCTGCTCAGCGTGCTCGATTTCGTGCTGCGTGATGACGCCACTGTGAAGGCCTTTGCCAGCTCCACGGAACTGCACCCGACCAACGTTGCCGCAGCGCGGCAGGTCCTCGGCGACGCGCTCGGCGACCCCTCCTGGGAGCGCGACGTGCCGTGACCAGCTCCGACCCGGC
>NZ_JALBGZ010000610.1:0-3796 GCF_023006515.1 Bradyrhizobium sp. PRIMUS42 | reverse complement strand
AGGCCGGCCGAGCCCGCGACGGGGCGCGGATCCCAGGTGCGGTAGGGCAGGTAGGCGCCGAACACTTCGCTCTCGTCGGCGGCGACCAGCACGTCGTAAGTGGGCGCGCCTTGGGTGAACACCGGCATCTGGCGCTGGATCAGCGTGACGCCGCTGTCGGTGCGTCGCGCGCCGCCTTTGTCCTCGAAAGTCTTCTCCTGCACGATCTTGGCGCCGAACCGCGTGGCGGTGCGCCTCAGTGCATCGGCGAACAGCTTGTCCTCGTCATGCGAGCCGACCACCAGCAGCCAGCGCGACCACTTCTTCCACACCAGATATTGCCCGAGCGCATCGGCCAGCATCGCGCGCGTCGGCGCGGTGTGGATGACATTGGCGCGGCAATCGGCCTCTCGCAGCCGCTCGTCGATCGCCCCCGCGTTGAACAGCAGCGTGCCGCGCTCGCGCAAGGCGTCCGAGACTTTCAGCAGCGCATCGGCGGGCAGGTCAGCGATGATGAAGCCGTTCTTCTCCGCGAGCGCGGTCGCGGCCTGCACCGGATCCTCGCCTTCCCTGATGCGGCGCTCTTCCAGCGCAAAGCGCTGACCCAGAAATTTCCCGGTGGTGTTGTTGTCCTCGATCGCGAGACGCGCGCCGGCGATGCCGTCATTCTCCGCGGGCTGCTCAACCAGCGACAGCGTCGATCTGGTACCGGCGACGCCGAGATAGCCGACGCCGATCAGGGCAGGCTCCGCCGCGAGCGCGCTCGTCGCAGCGAGACCAAAGCCGATCAGACCGGCCAACCATCGGATCATGTTTCCTCCAGGCGCTCTCCCCCGCTTGACCGCCGGTAGAGAATTGTCTCTGCTAAAGCATGACCAATTTGTCAGGGCATGCAACCCCGCATTTCGTCCTCGCGCGCACGAGGACTGGAATCACGATCATGCGAGCGCTGATATGTTTCGCGGCTTTGCTGTTGACGGGGTCGGTCGCGCGCGCCGACCCGCCGAAACTCGCAGTGTTCGATTTCGAGCTGATCGACACCAGCCTGCCCGGCGAGTTCTACGGCTCCAGGCCCGAAGAGGCGCGGCTCGTGCGCATCAGCGAGCAGCTCCGCAAGGAATTGACGGATTCCGGCAGGTTCCAGGTGCTCGACATCGCGCCGGTCAGGGACGCGGCCCGTCACGCCAACTTACAGGCCTGCGGCGGCTGCGATCTCAAGCTCGCCGGGGAGTTAGGAGCTGACCTCGAGATCACCGGCATGGTGCAGAAGGTCTCGAACCTGATCATCAACCTCAACATCTATCTGCGCGACGTGAAGACCGGCAACATGATCGCGGCGGCCAGCGCCGACATGCGCGGCAACACGGACGAAGCCTGGACGCGCACGATGAGCTATCTGATCCGCAATCGCTTGCTGGCGCCGAATTACGGGAAGCGGGAGTAGGGGTAGCTCTTACCCTCCCTGGAGAGCGAGGGTAAGAAAGTTTACCCCTTCAATCTCTCCGCATGCCAGTGCAGATGGTCGCCCATGAAGGTCGAGATGAAATAATAGCTGTGATCGTAGCCCGCCTGCCGTCGCAGCGTCAGCGGGATGCTCGCCTTGGTGCAGGCGGCTTCGAGCAGCTCAGGCTTGAGCTGCTCCTTCAGGAAATTGTCGGCCTCGCCGACGTCGACCAGGAAGCCGGAAAACTTCGCGCCATCCTCGATCAGCGCCACCGTGTCGTGGCCGCGCCAGGCGTCCTTGTTCGGTCCGAGATAGCCGGTCAGCGCCTTGGTGCCCCAGGGCACGAGCGAGGGCGCCACGATCGGCGCGAATGCGCTCGCGGCGCGATAGCGGTGCGGGTTGCGCAGCGCCACCGTGAGCGCGCCGTGACCGCCCATGGAATGGCCCATCACCGATTGACGCTTGGCATCGACGGGAAAATTTCCCGCGACCAGCTTCGGCAGCTCGTCGGTCACATAGCTCCACATCCGATAATTGCGCGCGAACGGCTCCTGCGTCGCATCGACATAGAAGCCGGCGCCGAGGCCAAAATCATAGGCGTTGTTGGCATCGCCGGGAACGTCGGGCCCGCGCGGTGAGGTGTCGGGCGCGACGAAGATCAGGCCGAGCTCGGCGCAGGCTTTGCGGAATTCGCCCTTCTCGGTGACGTTGGCATGCGTGCAGGTGAGCCCGGAGAGGTACCAGACCACGGGCAGCTTGGCGCCGTCGGCATGCGGGGGAACATAGACCGAGAACACCATGTCGGTTCCAGTCGCCTGGCTCGCATGGCGATAAACACCCTGCACGCCGCCGTAGGATTTGTTCGTCGAGACAGTCTGAATCGTCATGCCTTCACTCCGTGGCATCGCACCACATCAATATTGCAACGCTTGTGTGACCGAATTTGTGGCAGCTGCCGCGTCAGGCGACACCGCTGTCGATCGCCAGCCGCACCAGCTCGACCGAGGTCTTCACCCCGAGCTTCTGGCGCATGATGGACGAGGTGTTGGCCACCGTCTTGTAGGACGACTGCACCAGCCAGGCGATCTCCGACAGGCTCTTTCCGGCGCTGAGCAGCCGCAGGATCTCCATCTCGCGCGCGTTCAGCTTGGATAGCGGGCTTTGCGCCAGCGCAGGTCCCGCAAAGGCGATGCTGCGCGCGATCGCACTCGGCAGGTAAGTGCCGCCGCCGCCGACGGCGCGGATCGCCTCGACGAGGTCGTCGGGATCGCCGGTCTTGGAGACGTAGCCCTTGGCGCCGCATTCGATCGCCCGCGCGGCAAAGGCCGGGTCGTCGTTCATGCTGAACATGATGATGCGGGCCTCGGGCGCGCGCTCGAGGATGCGGCGTGCGAGCTCGAATCCGGAAACGGTCGGCAAGTTGATGTCGATGATGCAGAGGTCGGGGCGTTCGACAATGAAGACGCACTCGCCGTCTTCGGCGTCGGCGGCCTCCAAAATCTCGATCTCGCCCTCGTCGGCCAGCACGGCGCGACAGCCGGAAGCGACAATGGGATGATCGTCGACGATCAGAATGCGCATAGGCGTTCCCCGTGACAGCTCCGGCCTGTTGTCGTGCCGCATGATACCCAACAAGGAGCCGCATGCGTCTCATGTCGGATCATGCAACCCGGCCGGGATTGCTGTACGCTTTCGATTAGATATCCGCCGCTTCGCCCCTGTCAACGTCATCGGGCAGGCGCGGGCCAAACCTTCGCGGGGCACGAGCGATACCAATGTGGCAAAACCTATCCTTGCGCGGGCGCATCAACCTGTTGCTGGCGCTGCTGCTGGCCCTGGGGCTCGCCGTCAATATCGGGCGCCAGGTCGCGGAGGCGGGTCCCCGCGTGCAGGCCGAAGACCAGAGCGTGATCCGGCTGGCGCGCGAGTTCATCGAGATGATCGTGGCCGATCTCAACGAGGCGCCCGATCCGGATGCCAGGCTGAACCAGATCGCGCGCGACCTCAGCCGTCTGCGCCATGTCAGCATCACGCTCCGGGATGCCGGCGGCAATCCGCAGACGCCTCCCCGGCTTGACACTGACGCCGACACGCGCGGGCCGCCGGCCTGGTTCGTCAGCCTGGTTCATCCCGAGCAGACCGCGGTGAGTGTGCCTGTTTCAATCCAGGGCAGGCCCGGGTCGCTCCTGATCACCTCGCATCCCGATGACGAGATCGCCGAGATCTGGGACGGCATCGTGACCCAGCTCGAGGTCGGCTCGGCGATCGCGCTGGCGCTGTTTCTGGTGATGATGAATGTGGTCGGCCGGGCCCTTGCGCCGCTGCAGTCCCTTGCGGATGTGATGGCCGAGCTCGAAGCTGGGCGCTATCAGG
>NZ_JALBGZ010000060.1:0-16553 GCF_023006515.1 Bradyrhizobium sp. PRIMUS42 | reverse complement strand
CAGCGTGATCGCCGCCAGCCTGCTGGTCGCCGCCGACGGCGCGCGGTCAAAACTGCGCGAGCGTGCCGGCATCGCGACCCATGGCTGGGAGTATGACCAAGCCGGCATCGTCGTCACCGTCGGCCATGAGCGCGATCACGAGGGCCGCGCCGAGGAGCATTTCCTGCCGGCGGGCCCGTTCGCGATCCTGCCGCTCTCGGGAAGACGCTCGTCGCTGGTGTGGACCGAGCGCCGAGCCGAGGCCGCGCGCATCGTTGCGCTCAGCGACGAGGAATTTCACGCCGAGCTCGAGCAGCGTTTTGGCCTGCATCTCGGCGAGGTGAAGGCGCTCGACAAGCCGCGCGCGTTTCCGCTGTCCTATTTCGTCGCGCGCTCCTTCATCGCCACCCGCCTCGCGCTGGTTGGCGATGCCGCCCATGTCATCCACCCCATTGCGGGCCAGGGCCTCAACATGGGCCTGAAGGATGTCGCGGCGCTGGCCGAAGTCGTCGTCGATGCCGCGCGGCTCGGCATGGATATCGGCGGGGCCGACGTGCTCGAACGCTATCAGCGCTGGCGCCGCTTCGACACCATGGCGATGGGCGTTGCCACCAATTCGCTGAACTTCCTGTTCTCGAACCAGTCGACGCTGCTGCGCACCGTCCGCGACATTGGCCTCGGCCTTGTCGACCGCGCCCCGCCGCTGAAGAACCTCTTCATCCGCCAGGCCGCCGGGCTCACGGGCGAGGTGCCGCGGCTATTGAAGGGCGAGGCGTTGTGAGGAGCGAGTAGGGAGTGGCGAGTAGCGAGGAGTCCATTCGCTATTCGCTACTCCCCACTCGCCCTTTCTCAATCGATCTTGCGCGCCTCTTCCGGCAGCATGATCGGGATGCCGTCACGGATCGGATAAGCGAGCTTGGCGCTGCGCGAGATCAGTTCCTGCTTTGCAGCATCGAACTCCAGCGGGCCCTTGGTCAGCGGGCAGACGAGAATCTCCAGCAATTTGGGATCGACGCTGGCTTCGGGACGGTCGGTGGGCGCGTTCATTGGGGTCTCCGGCAATCGGTTGCCTCTAGCATAGAAATTCGCGTCCGCCCATCGCGAGCTCAAGCGGAGACCATCGTTAAGACCTCGTCGAGCAGGGCCTGGAGCCGTGCCGCCGGCACCGGCGCGCCTGACAGGGCGAAGCCGAGAAATGCCCAGTACAGGATCTGCGCGCGGGCCTGCGCGGTTGCCGGAGGGAGCGCGCGTTTCTCCAGCAGCCCCTCAATATAGTCGAGCCTGCGGCGATCGATTGCGCGCACGGCCCCTTGTGCCGCCGCATCGAAGGCCGCCCAATTGCGCACCGCCCGTTCGAGATCGAGCCGGGCGCCGAACGTCCTGCGCAGCAGCGCCTTCAGCGGCTCATCGCTGGCGGCCTCGACATCGGCGATGATCTGCTCGGCCGCGATCTCGCGCCAGCGCTTCAGCACTCCGGCGTGGAATGCCCCGAGATCGGCGAAATGCCAATAGAAGCTGCCGCGCGACACGCCCATGGCCTTTGCCAGCGGATCGGCCTTGAGCGCGGTGAAGCCATTTTTGGCGAGCGCCTTCAGACCTTCCCTGATCCAGTCGTCGGCGGAGAGCTGTTCGGTCATGTCGGGTTCCCAGGGGCTACCATACACTAGTGTATTGACAGGCGGTGGGCCAGCGCCCATCTCTCCATACAGTACTGTATGGATGGAGGAGGCGAGGTCTGCTGATGCGTGATCTGCTGCTGCAATGTGCCGGCGTCGCCGGAATCGTGGTCGCCCTGATCCATGGCGTGCTGGGCGAAACCAAGGTGTTCGCCAAAGCGACCATCACCCCGGAACGCCTGCGCATGCTGATCCGGCTCGTCTGGCAGGCCGGTACGGTTGCCTGGATCGGCGGCGGCGTGCTCCTGCTTGCGGCGCCAATGTTGGGATCGGACAGCGCGCGGCACTGGATCGTGGCGACCATCGTCGCCGTCTACGGCTTTGCCGCCATCGCCAACGCCTGGTGGTCGCGCGGACGTGGCTTTGGCTGGAAGGCCCTCACCGCCGTGGTCGCGCTGGCGGTCGCCGGATACTGAACCCGCCGATGCAATCCAAAGGAGGCGCACGATGACCGATCGCGTCCGTGTGACTGTCGAGAATGAGGTGGCGCACGTCCGCTTGAGCCGACCGGACAAGATGAATGCGCTCGATCCCGCGATGTTCGAGGCAATTGCCGAAGCCGGCGCGGACCTTCGCGACAGCCCGGAAATTCGAGCCGTCGTGCTATCCGGTGAAGGTCGTGCCTTCTGCGCCGGCCTCGATGTCGACCGCCTGCTGGCGGCTGCAAATGGCGAACCGCTGCTTCCGACTGCGGATCTGACGCGCCGGACCCACGGCATCGCAAACTTCGCGCAGCACATTGTCTGGCTCTGGCGCGAACTGCCGATACCCGTGATTGCCGCGGTCCACGGCGTTGCCTTCGGCGGTGGCTTCCAACTCGCGCTCGGCGCCGACCTGCGCTATCTCGCGCCCGATACGAAGCTCGCGGTCATCGAGACGAAATGGGGCCTGGTGCCTGACATGTGCGGCACGCAATTGATGCGCCATCTCGCGCATGAGGATGTGGTGCGAGAGCTGATCTACACCGGGCGTGTTTTTTCGGCCGATGAAGCGCTCGCCTACGGCTTCGCGACGCGGCTTGCCGATGACCCCGTGGCCGCCGCGCTGGCAACGGCGCGCGAAATTGCGGGCCGCAGCCCCGGTGCGATCCGTGCCGCCAAGCGACTGCTCAACCTCTCCGCAACTTGCGACGTGGCATCCGGTCTCGCCGCGGAGACTGCCGAACAGGCGGCGCTGCTTGGAACTGTCAATCATGTCGAAGCGGTCAGGAGCAATCTCGAACATCGTGCACCAAGATGGAGTCTCGCGTGACCCTGACACTCGTCACCGGGGGCACAGGTCATCTTGGCCGGGACATCGTCGATCGCTTGGTTCGCGACGGACGTCGGGTCCGGGTGTTTGCGCGATCGCCAGGCATGCGATCGGACGTCGAATGGGCTGCCGGCGATCTCGCTACGGGCGCCGGGTTGCGCGAAGCTCTGCGTGACGTCGATACGGTGATCAATGCGGCGACGGATTCTCCGATCGCTCGGCGCGGCGGCGTTCGTCCGATCGATATTTTCAGATCGCCCTCCGCCGTGGACGTCGAGGGAACGGAGCGGCTGCTGTCGCTCTGCGGGGAAGCCGAGGTGCAGCACTTCCTGCACGTCTCGATCGTCGGCCTCGATCAGGCGACCCTGCCCTACGCGCGGGTCAAGCTCGCCGGCGAGCGACTGGTGCGTGCCTCAGCTTTACCCTGGTCCATTGTTCGCGCGATGCCGTTCTATTACCTGCTGGACAAGTTGCTGTCGGGCCCGGCCTGGCTTCCGGTGTGGCCGGTGCCGACGACGCTGTTCGACCCCGTCGATACGTCGGATGTCGCCGATCACGTTCTGTCTTGCGCGTTCGACGGGCAACGTGGCGTGCGTGCGGAGATCGGCGGCCCCGAAGCTCTCGATCTCGTTGCCTTCGCCCGCCAATACCAGGATGCAAGGAGACTGCACCGGAAAATCCTGGCAATCGGCCTGTCCGAGGCGAATGCGCGCGGCATGGGCCTTGTCGTGAGCCAGGGCGTGCGCGGACGTCTCCGCTGGGCGGACTGGCTGCAGCGCAACTATCCGGGAATGCAAAGTGCGGCCTAGCGCGATTGGCGAGATCGGCGGTTCTCCCGGTCCGTGAGGCGTAAGGCCGCAGCGATCCCGCGAATGCATGCTGCATGCGGAGAGCGCTGATCTTTTGACAATCGTTAGAACAACTCTAAATACGAATGGCCTCGTACCGGATTGACTTCATCATCACCTTTGCTTCCTTCAGTTCCGCTTCGCGGCTCGCGTAGCGCGCACGACAAAGGAGGAGACGTTCGTGAAGGTCATTCGTGTTGTTGCCATTGCACTGACGGTTGGGATGGGCATGGGGTCGGCGGCCATGGCCGACGGATTCAAGGACTGCACCAAGCTCGACAAGGCGTCGTGGAAGCCGGCCAGCGAGGCCGAAGCCAAGGCCAAGGCGCTCGGTTATGAAGTGCGGCGCTCCAAGATCGAAGGTTCGTGCTACGAGGTCTATGGCGTCAAGGAAGGCAAGCTCTACGAGCTGTTCTACAGCCCCGAAGATCTCAGCCTGAAGCACACGATCGCCAAGTAAAGCGCTAAGTAGGGCGTGAAGTAGATTGCGCGACGTGATCTGCGCAAAGCAGGGCTCGAGGATGGTCTTTGCTTGATTGAAGAAGCGATGCCAGCAGCGCGCGGGGTGTCCGACAGGACCCCCGCGGATCGAGCGACCCCGCGGACGGTCGCAGTCTGGGATCTCCCGCTGCGCCTCTGGCACTGGGCCCTCGCGGCGTGCGTTCTGGCCGCATGGTTCACGCCCACCGTCTATGATCGGCTTCACCGCATCGTCGGCTATGCGGTGCTCGTGCTTCTGGCCTTCCGTTTGGCCTGGGGCTTTTGGGGAAGCCGCTATTCGCGCTTCCGCATGATCAGGGTCAGGCTCCGGGCCGCGCCGGGCTATCTCTGGAACCTGCGCCGCGGCATCACCGGCCGCTATATCGGACTCAATCCCGCCGGCACCGTGATGCTGGTGGCGCTGCTGGTCTCGCTCGCGGTCTCGACGATCACGGGCGCGATGTCGGTGACCGTCACGTTCTTCGGCGTCTGGTGGGTCGAGGACACCCACCATTATTCGTCGGATGCGGTCATCGTCCTGGTCGTGCTGCACGTGCTCGGCGTGCTGCTGATGGGGATTCTCCAGCGCGAGAATCTGATCCGCGCAATGCTCACCGGCCGCAAGCACATTCGCAATCGCCCCTGAGCAGGATCAGTTTGATTCGAACCGATGCAGCGGCGGGCTCGCTCATCCGCGTAGTTTCACGGGACGAGAACCCTTCGCCCGCACAGGACTACCGCAGAATTCCGCATTTGAGACGTGCTATTTACCTCCCGGTAGGTATGCAACCGAGAATTGCAGAAAATTAACGCGAAGAAAGCCGATAGAATCAATCGTCGAAGTTATTGACGAGGGGAGGCGATTTCGATGTTCCGCGTCTTTACCTGCCTCACGGCAGAGCATGATTGGCGGCTTGTCATACTCGCTGGTCTGGTTTGCTTCGCCGCAAGCATTGTAGCCGTCAGCATCTTTCATCGGGCGATCGCCTCGCGCGCCTGGGCGCGGCTGATCTGGATTGCGATCGCCGGCGCCGCCATCGGTTATGGAATCTGGGCAACGCATTTTGTCGCAATGCTCGCCTACGAGCCCGGCGTCTCAACCGGCTATGGCATCGCTCTGACGGCTGTGTCGCTCGCCGCGGCGATGATCCTGACGTCAGGCGGTTTTGGCGTTGCCGTTGGTAGCTCCGGCCGCTGGCGGGCGGCTGCCGGGGGCGGCATCATCGGCGCCGGTATTGCGAGCATGCACTATCTGGGCATGTGGGCCCTCGAAGTGCCCGGTCGCGTGACTTGGTCGCCGGAGCTGGTGTTCGTCTCGATCATCCTTGGCATGGTCCTGGGCTACGCCGCACTTGCGGTCGCCCTGGGCCGCAAGGACAGGTGGGGGACCTTCGTCGCGGCGCTGCTGCTGACGCTCGCCATTGTGTCGCATCATTTTACGGCTATGGGGGCCGTGCAGATTGTTCCAGACCCGACGCTGACAAGCGATGCCCTGTCGCTTTCTCCCGCCTTCCTCGCCGTGGCAATTGCGGGCGTGGCTCTGTCAGTGCTCGGAATGAGTTTTGTCGGCGTGCTGGCGGATCGCCGGCTTGCGACCAGGACCAGGCGGTTCGAGGAAATCATCAGGGAGCTTTCGCTTACCAGGCAACAGGTGGAAGATTCACAAAAGGAAATCCAGGACCAGAAGATCAGGCTCGACACGGCCATCAACAACATGGTCGAGGGCCTTTGCATGTTTGACGCCGATAAGCGGCTCGTCGTCTGCAACGAGCGTTATGCCCTGCTCTATCGGCTGCCGCCGGAATTGCTGAAGACGGGGACACCCCACGCCGACATCATCAAGCATCGCGTCGTGAACGGCATCCTCAAGGGCGACACCAGCGAGGGCGCTGCCGGGCAATTCATCTCGAAACTGGCCGCGTTGCCGTACGATGTTGTCTCGAGCAGGATCGACGAGTTTTCGGATGGTCGGTTGATCGGCGTGACGCGACAGCCGATGCCCGGCGGTGGATGGGTCGCCACGCATCTCGATGTGACCGAGCAACGCCGGTCCGAGGCCAAGATCATTCATATGGCGCAACACGATGCGCTGACCGATCTGCCAAATCGCGTGCTGCTCAGAGAGCGCATGGAGCATGCCATTGCGGTTACACGCAACGGCGGCCTCGATCTGGCCGTGCTCATGCTCGACCTCGATCGGTTCAAGGAAGTCAACGACACGCTTGGACATCCGGCGGGCGATTCCCTGCTGCGCGCCGTTGCTGCGCGTCTGCGCGAATGCACCACGGAAACCGCATTGATCGCTCGCCTGGGCGGCGATGAGTTCGCGGTGATCGATTACGTGACCAGCCCGGCCGTGGAGGCCGCCGCCCTTGCCGAGAACATCAGGAAGGCGCTTTGCGAGCCGTTCGATCTCGGCGATCACCGGGTCACGGTGGGCACCAGCATCGGCATTGCCATCGCGCCGCGCGACGGCAATGATTCCGACGTGATCATGAAGAGCGCGGATCTCGCCCTCTACTCGGCCAAGAGTGGTGGACGCGGTGCATTCCGTTTCTTCGAGCCGGAGCTCGACGAGCTGATGCATGCGCGCCGCAACCTGGAGCGCGACATGCGGGATGCGCTTGCCGGCGGCCAATTCGAACTCCACTACCAGCCGTTCGTCAGCGCCGCGACCGGCAAGACCAGCGGCTTCGAAGCCTTGCTCCGCTGGCATCATCCGCAGCGAGGCCTTGTCATGCCGGGCGAATTCATCCCGCTTGCGGAGGAGACCGGCTTGATCGTTCCGCTCGGAGAATGGGTCTTGATGACCGCCTGTGCGGAAGCCGCCAAATGGCCTGCGCATGTCAGGATCGCGATCAACCTGTCTCCCGCTCAGTTCAAGAGCAAGGAGCTTGTTCCGGTCATTGTCGGCGCCTTGGCGAGTTCGGGAGTTGCGCCGCACAGGCTCGAGCTCGAGGTCACCGAGACGGTGATCATGCATGACAGCGAAGCTGTTTTCGCCGTCCTCGGTCAATTGCGCGAGCTCGGTGTGCGAGTAGCCCTGGACGATTTCGGCACGGGCTATTCATCGCTGAGCTTTCTGCAGAGGTTCTCGTTCGACAAGATCAAGATCGACCGCAGTTTCGTCAACGAACTCTCCAGCGCGAGGGCAGAGGCGCACCATCTCGCGCGGGCAGTAGTTCGTTTCGCGGTCAGTCTCGGCAAGACCACGACCGCCGAAGGCGTCGAAACGAAGGAGCAGCTCGACATTCTTCGCGAAGAGGGGTGCGTCGAAACGCAAGGCTACTATTTCAGCCGGCCGATGCCCGCATCCGACGTCGCCAGAATGCTGCGGCGAGGTGCCGGAGCGGTGGTCCGCGCCGCCTGAGCATTCGGACCCTCACTGCAGGGGCGGATCGCCGCTGGTGCGCTTCTTGGCGAGGTCCATCTCCGTGACGGCGATCAGAATCTCGGCGCGGGTCTTCAGGTCAGGCGCCTCCAGCATGGCCTGCTTCTCCGCGGGGCCATAGGGCGACATCATCGCCAGCGCATTGACGAGCGCTTCGTTGGGCGCGCTTTCGACGCCCTCCCAGTCGACCTTGAGATTATTGGCCTTCAGGAAGTCTGCCAGTACGGCCAGCAGCGCCTCGCGGTCGACCTGGTCCTCGCCCGTGCGGGCGGTGAAGTCGTCGACGAAGGCGAAGAAATCCACCTTGCACTGTCGGTAGGCGGTGAGCACTTCGAGCTCCTCGACCACCTTGAAGCGCGAGACGCCGGTGAGCTCGAGGATGTAGCGGCCGTCGCCGGATTCGGCGAGCTGGGTGATGCGGCCGACACAGCCGACGCTGAACAGCGTCGGCTTGTCCGAATTTTTCGGCGAGTGCGCGACGTCAGGCTGGATCATGCCGATCAGGCGATGGCCATCGCGGAAGGAATCATCGACCATCGCAAGGTAGCGCGGCTCGAAGATGTTGAGCGGCATCTGGCCGCGGGGCAGCAGCAGTGCGCCCGGCAGCGGAAAGACCGGAATGATCTCCGGGAGGTCGGCGGGTCCGCGATATTCGATGTTGATCGGCATCTGCCCGGTCCCCCTGGCCTTGCCAGCGCGGCTTACGAAAACAGGATCGTCGACAAACGCTTGCGTCCCTCGACGGTTGCATCATCCGTGCCGCCCCAGGCCTCGAAGAACTGCACCAGCTGCTTGCGGGCGCCGTCGTCGTTCCATTTGCGGTCACGCTTGACGATCTCGAGCAGCTGCGCGGTGGCTGCGGCGCGGTCGCCTTGCGCGTTGAGCGCGGTCGCCAGGTCGAATCGGGCCTGATGATCGAGCGGGTTTGCGGCGACTTTCTGTTCCAGCTCCGCGACCGGCCCGAGCGATTGGGCCTGCTCGGCGAGATCGATCGCGGTCTGCACGGCCTTCACCGCGGGATCGTTGCGCTTGGATTCCGGGACCATGGCCAGCGTCTGCTTGGCCTGCTCCATCGCGCCGGAGACGGCGTAGCATTTTGCGAGTCCGGCAAGCGCCGCGATGTTGGTCGAATCGTGCTGAAGCACCTCCGCATAGATCTGCGCGGCGGCTGCGGCGTCGCCCTCGGCGAGTACGGCCTCGGCCTCTTGCAGGATTTCAGCAATATTTGGCTCACCCGGCGCGGTCACGCCTTTGGTCAGCTTTTCGATGAAGGCGTTGAGCTGGCTCTCGGGCACCGCGCCCATGAAACCGTCGGCCGGCTGGCCGTTGACGAAGGCGATCACGGCCGGGATCGACTGGATGCCCATCTGGCCAGGGATCGCGGGGTGCTGGTCGATGTTCATCTTGACCAGCTTGACCTTGCCCTTGGCTGCCTTGACCGCCTTTTCCAGCAAGGGGGTGAGCTGCTTGCAGGGGCCGCACCACTCCGCCCAGAAATCGATCAGCACCGGCTGGCGCTTCGATTCCTCGATGACGTCCTTCACGAAGGTCTGGGTGGTGGTGTCCTTGATCAGGTCGGCCGCAGCCGGGCCCGCCGCTCCGTTACCCTGGTCGATGATCGTCACGGGATCCCCTCGTCTGATGTCCGGAATGGCGGGTCTTTAGCATGCCGCCACTTCCTATGCTCGTTGTTGGCTCCTAAATTGGGCCGATTGGGCCGAATTTCAATCCACCGCGACCGATTCGGCGGTTCCGGCGCCTTTTTGGGTGATTTAGTCGCATCCGGGGCCCATATGGGGCCTCCAAATGCGAATTGATGCCGCCGGTAGCTGTTGCATTCCCCTCCCGCTTTTGGCATACGACAGCCGTTGCCGGCGCGTCACGCGACCGACACAGGATGCGGGTGTAGCTCAGTGGTAGAGCACGACCTTGCCAAGGTCGGGGTCGAGGGTTCGAGCCCCTTCGCCCGCTCCAATTTTTCCCAGAGCATCCAGCCGGTCCGAACAGAAGCGTGGTTCTCCACGCCGCTGGCGGCTCTCTTGGGTTCGCAATGACAATCCTGGTCACCGGTAGCGCGGGTCACCTCGGCGAGGCCATTCTGCGGACGTTGCGGACGCGCGGTTCGCCCGCACGCGGGGTCGATCTGAAGCCGTCGCCCTACACCGACGCGGTCGGATCGATCGTCGATCCCGGCTTCGTGCGGCGCCAGATGGCTGGCGTCTCGGCCGTCATCCACACCGCGACGCTGCACAAGCCGCATGTGGCGACCCACTCCAAGCAGGATTTCGTCGACACCAACGTATCAGGCACGCTCAATTTGCTCGAGGCGGCAGTGGCCGCCGGCGTGACGAGCTTCGTCTTCACCAGCACCACCAGCGCGTTTGGCTCGCAGCTTCGCCCTGAGGCGGGGCAGGCGGCCGTGCGGGTCACCGAAGATTTGCCGCCGGTGCCGAAGAACATCTACGGCACCACCAAGCTGATGGCCGAGACCCTCTGCGAGCTGTGCTATCGCGAGCGCGGCCTGCCGGTCGTGGTCTTGCGGACCTCGCGCTTCTTTCCGGAAGCCGACGATGATCCCGCGATGCGGTCGGCTTACACGACTGAGAACGCGCAGGCCAACGAGCTGCTCTATCGCCGGCTCGATATCGCGGACGCGGTGAGCGCCCATCTGCTCGCCGCCGAACGCGCCCCGAAGATCGGCTTCGCCCGCTACATCGTCTCGGCCACGAGCCCATTCGAGCCGTGCCACCTCGCGGCACTTGCGCGCGATGCGGCCGGTGTCGTGCGCGAGCTTTATCCGGACTGCGCGGAGCTCTATGCGGCGTGCGGCTGGAACCTCTTCCCCGAGATCGACCGTGTCTATGTCAACGAACGCGCACGGCGCGAACTGGGCTGGCAGCCTGAATTCAACTTCGCGCATGTCCTGAGGAGCCTGCGCGAGGGCCGCGATTTTCGCAGCGTGTTGGCGCACGAGATCGGCTCGAAAGGCTATCATGACACGGTGTTTGACGACGGCCCCTACCCCGTCGCCGGTTGAGCGTCGCGTTCGCTAATTTGCTCGACAGGTCAAATGTCTGACCGGCGTCACCACGAGCGGCGCGACTTGCGCCGTTCTACTTTGCATGGGGTTGTTTTCGCGTTTTGTGTTGCCCGCCCCCTCGATCCTGCCCGCGAATGAGGCGCGCGCCGATTTGATTCCGCGTTGCAGCGAGAGCGCTGTCGCCGCCGCGTTTGCCCTCGTTGACATTCCGTCTCAATTTTTATTGAGCGCAACCGCAGCGCAGGCGATGCCCTTCTCACCGCTCGCAGATGTGCTAGCCTTTTTGCGTCTGCTTCTCGGCAGACCCAAACTTCGCCTCTCGACTAGCAAGATAAAATAATGCGCAGCCCTGACGGCTGCCTTAGGGGAGTGACGCGATGAAATTCCATCGATCCGTCTTTCAATCCGTCCTGGCGCTTGCAGCGGTTGCCTTTCTTGCAGGGACAAGTGCCGGCAACGCGCAGCAGCAGGACAAGAACAAGCCGCTGAAGAAATACGAATCCGGTACCAAGGAGTTCTGGACCCATCCGCCGGATGACTGGTTCCTCGGCGACGAGACCGAGGCGCAGAAGGGCCTCGCGCCGCCGTCGGGCCCGCCGACCGGCGCCTCCGATGCCGAGCTCGCCAACATCGTCAAGAAGATCAAGCTGCCGCCGGGCTTCAAGATCGAGGTCTATGCCTCCGGCGTGCTGGCCGCGCGGCAGATGGCCTGGGGTGACAAGGGCACGCTGTTCGTCGGCTCGTTCGGCCTCGGCAACGTCTATGCCATCAAGGACAATGGCGGGAAGAAAGAGGTCAAGACCGTTCTCAAGGGCCTCAACATGCCCACCGGTCTCGCCTTCAAGGACGGCGCGCTCTACGTCATCGCCGTCGACAAGCTGATCCGCTACGACAATGCGGAAGCCAATCTCGACAAGCTCGGCGACGGCAAGGTCGTCTATGACGACATGCCGTCCTATGCCGCGCATGGCTGGAAGTACATCGCGGTCGACAAGGAAGGCTGGTTCTTCCTCCCGTTTGGACCCCCCTTCAATATCGGCATCCCCCCGACCAGCGTGTCGCAGATCCGGCGCGTCGATCCCAAGACCGGCAACGCGGAGATCTGGGCGCTCGGCGTTCGCAACTCGGTCGGCGGCGACGTCGATCCGCGCACCGGCAAGCTTTGGTTCACCGAAAACGCCCGCGATTGGATCAGCGATGATCTGCCCTCGGACAAGCTGAACATGATCAATCGGATCGGCGAGCATTTCGGCTATCCCTACTGTCACCAGGGCAACCTGCCTGACGACAAGTTCGCCATGGGCCACAAATGCTCCGAGTTCACGCCGCCGGTGTTGAACCTCGGCGCGCATGTCGCCCCGCTCGGCATGAAGTTCTATACCGGCGACCAGTTTCCCGCCGAGTACAAGAACAACATCCTGATCGCCGAGCACGGCTCCTGGAATCGCCACAAGTACCAGGGCGCGCGCATCATGCGCGTGATCGCCGGGCCCGACGGGAAGAACGCCAAGCAGGAGGTGTTCGCCTCCGGCTGGATCGAGGGAGACCAGGGCTATCTCGGCCGTCCCAACGACATCCTTCTCGCCAAGGACGGCTCGATCCTCGTCGCCGATGACTGGGCCGGCGCGATCTATCGCATCAGCTACAGCAAGAAGTAGCGCGACGTTACGAAGAGGCTGCGGCCGGGTGACGGCTGCAGCCTCTTTTGCTTGCGACAGACTTGCGATGGAACACGTTCGTCATGCCCGGACTTGATCCGGGCATCCATCAAACGAGAAACTTTGCAAAAGAGATGGATTGCCGGGTCAAGCCCGGCAATGACAGTCGGAGAAATCAGCGATGCGCGTCGTTCGGTTCGGAATTCTGCCTGCGGCGCTTCTGCTCGCATCTATCCCGGCTCAGGCCGCCGACAATGCCGCGATCAAGGAGAAGGCTTCAGTCTGCTCCGGTTGTCACGGCGAGAACGGCATTTCGCAGACGGAGAACGTCCCCTCGCTCGCCGGTCAGCCCGATCAGTTCATCCAGTGGCAGCTCGTGTTCTTCCGCGCGGGCTCGCGCAAGAACGACCAGATGCAGCCGATCGTGGAGGAGATCACCAACGAGGACATCCGCAACTTCGGCGCTTATTTCGCCTCGTTGACGCCGCCGAAGGGATCGGAAGACGGTGATCCGGACCTGTCGAAGAAGGGTGCGCAAGTTGCCGCCGGGCGCCGCTGCGCCTCATGCCATACCGATAGCTATGCCGGCACCAAGGGAGTTGCGCGACTTGCCGGCCAGCGCGAGGAATATCTGGTCAAGGCACTGCACGACTACAAGGCGGGCCAGCGCGTCGGCGGTGGCGTCGCCGCGATGGCCGATGTCGCCTATCACATGAGCGACGAGGAAATCACGGCCGTCTCGCACTATCTCGCGCATTTGAAGTAGCCGTGGTGCTGTCTCCACAAACCCGCTGTCGTCCCGGGTTCGCGCTATGCGCGCCCCGGGGACGACAAACGGGGCGTGTGGTTAACTAGCCCGCTGCTTCTCATACGCCTTCAAATGCGTGTAGGCGATGCGCAGCTTCGGCACCGGCACCTTGGCAGCGTCAGCACGCGCGATGAGGTCGCCGATGACGTGATCGGCTTCGACCGGCAGGCCGGCCTTGACGTCGCGGAACATCGAGGCCGTCATCGGCGAGCCCTCGGTGGTGAGCAGACCCTTGACGCGTTCGAAGAACGGCCCGCCCGGCGTATATCCCGACGCGGCGGCGATCGCGCTGGTCTCATCCAGCATGCCGAGCAGGAAATCCCGTCCGCCAGGAGCTGCAAGGATGTTGCCGACAGAGGTGCGCATCAGGCTGGTCGACGCCGCGAGCGAGGAGAGGAATACCCACTTCTCCCACATGTCCTGCATGATGTTCTGGCTGGCGCTGGCGCCGTTGATGCCGCTCTTGAAGGCCTCGTCGATGGCCTTGATGCGATCCGAGAGCTTGCCGTCGCGCTCGCCATAACTGATCGACTGCATCGGCTGCAACTGCACCACCTCGCGCTTGTCGTTCAAGGTCGCGGCGATGGCGCAGAGCCCGCCGAGCACGCGCTCCTTGCCGAACTCGGCATCCAGCGTGTCGAGATGGTGCATGCCGTTGAGCATCGGGATGATCGCCGTGTCAGGCCCGACCGCGGCGGCAAACGATTTGATGGCGTCCTCGAGGTCGAACGCCTTGCAGCTCAGAAGTACGACGTCGAACTTGTCCTTGAGCGCGGTGGCCTGCACGGTCGGCGGATTCTTCAAGGTCACATCGCCGTTCGGGCTCTTGATGACGAGGCCGGCACTGGCGAGTTCGCTGGCGCGCTTCGGACGGACCAGGAAGGTGACGTCGCGGCCGGCCTGCAACAGCCTGCCACCAAAATAGCCGCCGATGGCGCCGGCGCCGACCACGAGGATACGCATGGGGTGCTCCACAGTTGTTGCTCTTCAAATAGACGCGAATGGCGAATAGGGAGTAGCGAATAGGGTAGCACGCCATGAAATGCGAGTAACGTTTCCACTACTCGCTATTCGCCATTCACTATTCGCCCTTCTCCAACACCATTTCCTCGACCTCGCGCAACTGCTCCTTGCCGAAGAACATCTCAGTGCCGACGAAGAAGGTCGGCGAGCCGAACGCGCCGCGGGCCACAGCCTCCTCGGTGTTCTTGATCAGCTTGCCCTTCACCTCGGGTTCCCCGGCGCGGGCGAACAGCTTTTGCGCATCGAGGCCGGAGGACGCCAGCGCCTTCGCCGCGATTTCGGGATCGTCCATCTTCTTCGGCTCGCGCCACATGTGGTGGAAGGCGGCCTCGACATAGGGCTCGAACACACCCTCGAGCTGCGCGGCGATCGCCGTGCGCATCAGGTTCAGCGTATTGACCGGGAAGAAGGGGTTCATGACGTAAGGCTGGACCTTGAAGCGCTTGACGAAACGCTCGGTCTCGACCGCGTGGAATTCGCGCTTGTTCTTGATCCCGGCGAGGGTCTCGGCCGGCGACTTGTTGTTGGTCGATTTGAAGATGCCGCCGAGCAGGATCGGGACGTATTCGAACTTGACGCCGATGCGCTGCTCGATCGCGGGAATCGCGAGATGGCTGAGATAGGCGTTCGGGCTGCCGAAATCGAACAGGAATTGCGGGGCAGTGCGGGTCAAATTCGGTCTCCCTGGCTTCTCTTTCGCGCATTGTGGCGCAGCATACGCCACAGGTCCACCGCTTAATGACGATCGTAATACATAGACGGTCAGACCTGACGCCGGATCGCTCGCTTGCGCCACACCAGGAAGTAATAGCCCATCTGCAAAACGAACATGGCGCAGAACACGATGGGATAAGCGGCCCATACGCCCGCAAGGCCGATCGTGCGGCTCAGGATCACCGCGGCAGGCAGCTCGATCGCGACGATCGCGACGATCGAGAGCAGCATCGGCGTCAACGCGACGCCGGCCGCGCGCATGGCTCCGGAGAACACCGTGGCGAGGCCAAACGGTACCGAGCTCCACAGGGCGATGTCGAGCAGGCCTCTCGCCAGATCGAGCACGGCGGCGTCGGTGATGAAGATGCCGAGGATGGCGCGCGGGGCGAGATAGATCAGCGCCACGAGCCCGCCGGTCAGGACGAAGTTGAAAGCGAGCCCGACCCGCACGATGCCCTCGAGCCGGGCTCTGTCGCCGCTGCCGACCGCCTGCGCGCCGAGGATCGAGACCGCGATCGAAATCGACATCGCCGTGAACTGCGTGTAGCCCATCACCTGATTGACGGCGCCATAGGCCGCAGTGGCGTCCGACCCAAAGCCGTTGACGAGGCCGAGCAGGACCAGCTCCGCGATCGCCATCACCACCATGCCGACGGCGCTCGGCAATCCGATGCCGAGAATCCTTCCGAGCATGGCGCCGTTGAGCCGCAGGTGACGCAGCAGCGCCGCGTCCGGTGCGAGCGCGTGCTTCTTCCGCAGCAGATAGAGCGCCAGCGCGATCAACGTGACCGCGTTCGAGATCGCTGCCGCCCATGCCGGACTGGTGATGCCGGCTGCCGGCAATCCGAACGACCCGCGGATCAGAAGCGGTGTCAGGATCAGGCCGATCGCGGTCGACAACGCCAGCGCCAGCAGCGGCGTGAGCGCGTCGCCGACGCCGCGGACCATCGCCGTCATCAGCAGGAAGACGAAGCCAAGCGGCATGGTGAGCAGCATGATCCGCGCATAGGCGCTGGCAGGGGCGAGAATGTCTGTGGGCGTGGCGAGTGCCATCATCAGTTGACGGCTGAAGAGTCCGCCGACCAGCGCAACCGAACTGGAGAGCAGAAGGCCGATCGCAAGCGTCGTACCCACGACGCTTCTGATCTTGTCGTGCTCGCGCGCGCCAAAGGCCTGACCGATCAGCACGGTCGCGCCGGTGCTGAGGCCCATGACGAAGGCGAACAGGAAGAACATCACCGGGAAGAACACCGAGACGGCCGCCAGCGCGTCGACGCCGAGCATCTGGCCGAGATAGACGTTGCTGACGGTGCCGAACAGCGATTGCAGCGCGTTGCTCAGCATCAGCGGGGCGAGGAAGCGGAGGAACGGCGTCCAGAGCGGTTTGGTGGTGGGCATGGATCTGTCTTTCGTCAGGGCGTGCGAAGCCGTTGCCGCGCAAGGTGCGCGGCTCGGCCGTCGATGAGGTTGAGAAGTGCCGCGCGGTTTAAGCGCGGTCGCTGTAGGCGAGCTTGACGATGTGGTCGCGGATATCGGTCGGCCAGTCCGCGATCAGTCCGGTGAAGCGCCGCCTGTCATCAGCGAACAGCGCCCGCGAAGCTTCCTCGAATTGCGGCAGGTTGCCGGCCATCGTCGACATGAAGTGGTAGGCGGCCTCGCGCGCCTGCCGCTCGCGGTCCTTGTCG
>NZ_JALBGZ010000609.1:0-3806 GCF_023006515.1 Bradyrhizobium sp. PRIMUS42 | reverse complement strand
CGGTCCGTCGGGATCGAGCTCCAGAGCCTGCCGAAGCCGCTCGACCTCGCGGCCTTGCGCATCAGCCTCGCCAATCTCGGCAAGACCGCGATGGGCCTTCCGGCGATGCACACCTGGGGTGGCGTCGCCACCGACGCGATCGTGGAACGGCACCGCGCCTAGGCCGCGGAGCTGCCATGCGGTTGGATGCGGCTGCTGGGCCGCGTTGATCGCGCTCTATGCCGGGCTACCGGATTCCGACAGACATTGCAGGGCGTGGCCAAGGCCCGCCCGGCAGGCATTGAGGGCGGCGCTCGCCGTCGCATAGCGTGGCGTGACGTCGTCGAGCACGAAAATGTCGGCGGAACCCGCCGGATCTCCCTGCGCCAAGCCTGTTTCCAGCAAGCCTGTTTCCGGCATGCCTGCTTCCATCATGGCTGCGTCGATCAGGCGCATGCTGCTCTCGATCCGTGTGATCAGAGCGCGAAGTTCGGCAGCGATCAACTGACGGCTGTCAGTTTCGGGCATCGCGACGAGTGGGGGTGTGCCAGCGAAATTTAGCATGGATATTCTCCGTACCCCGCAATTAGGCACCCTGCCGCTACTTGTGCGTTAAGTCCATGTCCCGTACAAATACGGGTGGGCCGAATCCGCGCCGAACGCCATAAACGGTTGGCGCGCACGCGAGTCCTTCATGCCAACCGGATGTGGCACATGGCCGAACAAAGCTCTCGCGGTGAAATCTTCGTCGTCGACGACGACCCTGCCGTTCGCGACACTCTGTCGATGGTGTTGAAGGCGGCGGGCTATGAGGTGATCTGTTTTGCGGACGGGGCAGCGTTGCTCTCCGTCGCGCGAAACCGCACACCGGCTGCGATCCTGCTGGACGTGAACATTCCCGGAAAGTCGGGCCTCGACATTCTGAAGGAGCTGCAAGGCGAGGATTATCCGGCGCCGATCTTCATGATCTCCGGACAGGGCGACATCGCGATGGCGGTGGGCGCGATCAAGAGCGGCGCGCTCGACTTCATCGAGAAGCCGTTCCGGGGCAGCGAGATCGTCGGCCGGCTCGACGAGGCGATCGGCGCCTATGCGCGCAGGCAGGCGGAGAACGCCTCGCCGAAATTCGGCTCGCTGCATTTCCCCGGGCGCGAACCGCTGACGCGCAGGGAGCGTGAGGTGCTCGAGCAGTTCGCGGCAGGCGCCTCCAACAAGGAAGCCGGCCGCACGCTCGGCATCAGCCCGCGCACCATCGAGGATCACCGCGCCAACATCATGAAGAAGCTCGGCGCGCGCAATGCCGCCGATCTGATCCGTATCGTGATGACCGCGGCCCAGCGCGCGTCGTAGTAAGCTCTTGTAGCCCGGGTGAGCGAAGCGACACCCGGGACCGCTGCTGCAAAGTCCCGGATATCGCTTCGCTCATCCGGGCTACGGCTGCCGTCTGCGCACGCGCCTCAAGCGCTCAGCGCCTTGCGGATGATCCGCGCCAGATCCGACTTGCGATAGGGCTTCGCCAGCAGCAGAACGCCGGAATCCAGCCGGCCGTGATGGATGATCGCATTCTCGGTATAGCCCGATGTGTAGACCACCCTGAGATCGGGGCGCGTCTTCTGGAGCTCGTCGGCGAGCTGCCGTCCGTTCATCTTGCCGGGCATGATGACGTCGGTAAACAGGAGGTCGAACGGCTTTCCGGCGGCGACGATCGCGAGCGCCTCCGCGGCGTTCGCGGCCTGCAAGGTGACGTAACCCAGCGAATGCAGCTGCGCCAGCACATAGTCGCGCACCAGCCTGTCGTCCTCGACCACCAGGATCGTCTCGTGGCCGCCCTCGATCGTCGCCGGCGTTACGCCATCACCGACCGCCGTCGGCGTCTTGCCGGGCGGCAGATACATCTTGATCGTGGTGCCGTGGCCTTCCTCGCTGTAGATCTTGATGTGGCCGGCGGACTGCTTGATGAAGCCATAGACCATCGAAAGTCCGAGCCCGGTGCCCTTGCCCGGTCCCTTCGAGGTGAAGAAGGGGTCGAACACCCTGGGCAGCATGCTCGCGGGAATTCCGGCGCCGGTGTCGCTCACGGCAATCAGTACATAATGGCCGGGGCGGACGTCGTTGACGCTGGCATAGACCTCGTCGAGATAGGCGGCGCCGGTCTCCACGATCAGCTTGCCGCCACCGGGCATGGCGTCGCGGGCGTTGAGCGCGAGGTTGAGGATCGCGGTGGTGAGCTGGTTGGGATCGACGATCGCAACGCAAATCTCGTCTTCGAACACGGATTCGATCAGGATCTGCTCGCCCAGCGTCGGCCGCAACAGTTTCGCGGTGTCGACGACCAGCGAGTTGATGTCGATCTCGCGCGGCTGGAGCGGCTGCTTGCGCGCGAAAGCGAGCAGGTGCTGGGTCAGGTCGGCGCCGCGCGCGGCGGCCTCGTCGATCATCTTGGTGATGGCCGCAAGTTGCGGCTCCTTCTCGACGGCCTCCGCGAGGATCTCGATCGTCCCGGTGATGACGGTAAGGATGTTGTTGAAATCGTGCGCCACGCCGCCGGTGAGCTGGCCGACCGCCTCCATCTTCTCGGCATGGCGGATGCGCTCGTCGGCGGCGATCTTGTCGGTGAGGTCGCGGTAGAAGACGTTGAACAGCAGGCCTTCGCGGCGCTTCAGCGCGGTGACGCTCAGCTCGGCCTTGAATTCCTTGCCGTCGCGGCGGCGGCACACGAGCTCGCGGCGGCGATTCAGTGATCTGCCGTCCTCGCTCTCCAGGAACTGCTTCAGGCCCGCCCTGACCCTCTCGCGTTCGCTCTCGGCGACGATGAGGTCGATCGTGCTCTTGCCCAGCACCTCGTCGCGGCGCCAGCCGAAGAGCTGTTCGGCCTGCGAGTTCCAGTTCAGGACGCTGCTGGTCTCGTCGGTCTGGATGAAGGCGTCGAGCGAGGTCTCGACGATGTTGCGGGCGAGCCGCTCACTCTCGCGCAGCGATTCCTGCGCGAGCCGCGCTTCCGTCATGTCGCGCCCGGCAAAGTAGAAGCGATGCGCCTTTTCGGACCAGCTGCCGAGCCAGGACAGCCAGACCTCGTGTCCGTTCTTGTGGAAGCAGCGGGTGTCGCCGAGCTTGGGGCGTTCGCCGCGCCGGAGCGCGCGCATGTCCTCGCGCGATTGCGCCAGATAGTCCGGATGAATGAAGTCGGCGCCGCTGCGGCCGATCATCTCCTCCGGCCGGTAGCCGAGAATGGTCTCGCTGCTCGGACTGATCTGCGCGACATGGCCCCGCGCATCCATGATCATGATGAGATCCTGCGAGGTGTCGAAGATCTGCCGGCGCTCCTCGATCTGCTGCTGGAGCTGCCGCTCGGCCCGCCGCGCCTCGGTGAGGCTGTGCGCGGTCCCGGAGACGCCGACGATCTCGCCCGAAGGTCCCCTGATCGGCGACAGGCTGAGCGAAATCTCGACCGGCCTGCCGTCCTTGCGCAGGCGCACCGTCTCGAACCGCTCGATCGGCTCCCCCCGCGCGATCCGCGCCAAATAGTCCTTGCCATGGGCACGGCGGTCGGGCGGGACAATAATCGAGGTGGATTTCCCGATCGCTTCATTTGCCGAATAGCCATAGAGGCGTTCGGCCGCGGGATTCCAGCCGGTGATGATGGCGTCGAGCGATTGCATCACGATCGCGTCGTCGGATGATTCGACGGCGGCGCTGAACAATTGCTCGCGCGCCGCATGATGGCTTCGCGCGGCCTCGGTGCGGCGATGCTCCCGGACCTCGCGCTCGAGTGCGGCCGTTTTCGCCCGGGTCTCTTCGACCATCCGGGCGAAAGCCCGCGCCAGCAC